>DCHI01000041.1:0-16081 GCA_002314795.1 Bacteroidales bacterium UBA1756
TCAGGACATCGTCCTTACTGCGAATCACTTTCAAATCATTGATAAATCCTATGGTCTGAACATAGCAATGAGCTCCACCTAACATATCGATGATGTCATCTTTCAAACCGTCAAAGTTCATCTGGATGTAGGTGGAAACACTGTCGTAGGCACTGGTATTGGTCCAGTAACTCTTGTAATTCCCACGCTGTACGGCTTTCATCACGGAGTAGGGATTGTAAATGGATGCTTCCCTGCCAATCCGGTAGCCGTCATACCAGTTGCGCAACTCGTCCATATTCGCATTGTGTTTCTTAGCCAATTCTTCCACTTCCTTTGGCGTAAATCCGAAAAATGGAGCCAACCCGGCGGGATCAACCATCGAATACTCCTCGAAATTATTGAGTGCGGACTGCGTATTGTATTTCTTGATGGGAAGAATACCGGTAAGATAAGCACCGGCAAAGACTTCCACGCTGTCCTGGCCTTTGAACAGACGGCGCAGCAGGTTGACATATTCGTCTGCCGTCTCAGTGCCGTCAAACTCGCGCATTATGGCATCCCATTCGTCAATGACGATGACAAATTTCTGTTTAGTCTTATGGTGAATTTTGATGAGGATATCCATCAAATCGTCCAAATCATCCTGTTGAATATCCGGAAATTCATTCAACAAATCTTTTATCACTGACTGCTGAAGTAATTGGACAATGTTTTTATCATTGCTGAATTTAGTCGTAAAATTCGTTATATCAACACTTATTACAAAATACTTGTTGAGATATTTTTCAAAGGACGGGTCGTTTTCAATCTGCAAGCCTTTAAATAGCTCGCGCGAATCACACGAACTGTCGTAATAGGCGCAAAGCATTTTTGCGGCCATACTCTTGCCGAAGCGACGGCAGCGCGTAACGCAGCTGAAGCGGCGTTCGGTATTCAGCGTATCATTTATTTCAGCAATCAATCCCGATTTATCGACATACTCACTGCTGACGATATCCGAAAACGCGTTGTTTCCCTTGTTAATATATGTTCCCATATTTTTTGTTTTTCAGACTGCAAAAATA
Source organism: Bacteroidales bacterium UBA1756 (assembly GCA_002314795.1). Taxonomy (GTDB): domain Bacteria; phylum Bacteroidota; class Bacteroidia; order Bacteroidales; family WCHB1-69; genus UBA1756. The sequence continues at coordinate 1,047 of DCHI01000041.1, forward strand.
CAAATATAAAATTATGTAACCCATAAACTTGAAAAGATATCAGTTGACTCCGCACGGACTATGACGAGGATGTTACGATTCTTTTACGAACCATACGAACTTTATAAACTTTACAAACTTTACAAACTATACGCACCTACTGTTTGACGATTTTGAAACTGCCCGACCGATTCTGCCACCGGTAAGTTCCTATGTAAATTCCTGAAGGAAATGCTGACAAATTTATTTCAACGCGCCCCGCGCCGCAGGTTCGGCGCAGCAGCACGTGGCCCGCAAGGTCTGCAATGCAGATTTCGGCCTGGCCGTCACCGTTTTCCAACTGAAGCTCGAAAAGTCCGGAGGTAGGATTGGGGAACAGACGCAGGAGAATGGCATCCGCCGTGACGTCTGAAACTGCGACCGGTGGAGGAACCGTGCCCAAAAACAGCGAAAGCCCGCCGGCAAAATTTCCCACAACCATATCTAAAAATCCGTCTCCATTCAAGTCAGCGAGCGCGGGAGCCGTGCGTATCCCCTCCCCTATTTGAAACAAACCCTCGTCGGTCGTTTCGTTCAAGCAAGTCTCCTTCAAACGAAAAGAAGAAGACAAGTGGTTGTCAATCAAATCATAATAAGAAATGGTTCCTTGTTCCGTTCCGCAGAAAAGAATCGTTTCGTTGGCTGCGTTTTTACAAAAACGGGGAACGCAATAGCCGAAGAACGATGTTTCAGCATCGCGGACATCCACACCGCCCAACGTATCCGTCACCCAGCGGAAGTCTGCTGCGCCGCCCGCAGCTTCATCGCGCCAATACGCAATCCGCCCGCGGCGATTGCCCACCATCAGGGCCAAGCGACCGTCGCCCGAAATATCAAACAGTTGCGGAACCGAATAATCACCGACATCAATGCCAGCGAAATTCTCCACCACCGTTTCAAAAACCGGAATCGTATCACCCGTATTCTTGAAAAAAAGAATCGTGCCATCTTGACTGCCACATAGCAAGTCCACAACTCCGTCTCCGTCAATGTCACCAAAAGCGGGAGCCAATCCCACATAACCGTTGGATTTCAAATTCCCGAAATCATTGGTAATCAGACGAAATTCCGGGGATGTAGATGTTCCGATATTTTTATAATAAGAAATAGATGATGAAAAATAAGAAGTCAGAAAGCCATTGATATAGGTTGATGAATCGTAGGAGCCGTAGTTGGCGACAAACAAATCCGTGAGTCCATCGCCGTTCCAATCATAAAGGACGGGCAAGGCGCCACTTCCCACATCTACCATATCGGCTTGCAGGAAATTTTCGGAAACTTTCTGGTAGGTTTCAATTTCTTCATCATATTGATAAAGCCACAAACTGTTGATATCTTGCGACTTATTCAAAGAAGGGTCGGAAGGAGAGACTAAAATTTCGTCTTTCCCGTCATTGTTTACATCTACAAAACTTGCCACGGGCATCGAGTAGAGCCACACGGGCTGAAGCGGGTTGGGAAAGAGTGTATCTTGCGAGACAATATGGGCGTCCGACACCGTTCCGCCATTGCGAAGCAAAATCAAGTTGGGGAAGTCGATGTCACCGAGCAAAAGATCCGTAAGACCATCTTCATCAAAATCGTGCGCCAACAAGGTGGAGCCAACGTGCCGCAAAGGTTCGTCCTTCTGCCCGCACGAGCTGTTCAATAGAATGCTATTGTTTTCGGCACCTTCCTCAAAATGCCCCCAACATTCATCTTCCAAATGATAGTCAAAATGCTCGCAGTCACCGTAATTTTCCATCGAATAATTGCGATGATAGTGGACGTATTTTCCTAATATCCAAAAATTTAGAATATCCAAGTCACCGTCGCCATCCAAATCCTCAATGGCAAGATAGTCATCGGGAGAAGCATAAAGGTTGGAATAATTGCCATAGTACAACGATTGGACTTGGTCAGTAACCAACTCAAACTGAAGGTTTCCATTATCGGAGACGTTTTTGTAAATGGTGATTCCCGCCAATCCGTATGTGAAAATATCTTCCCGTCCGTCGTGGTCAAAATCTTTGATAATCACCCAATTATGAAGTTCCGGGAAGTGACGGGCGTATTGGGGGGCATACTCCCACGCGATGCTGTCGGCTTGCGGACGGCAGAGAAACGGGAGCAGTCGGTTTCCGTGTTTTTCAAAAAGCAGCAGATCCAGTTGGCCGTCCCCGTCCAAATCCATTTCTGCCGCACGAACGGAATTAACACCTCCCGTCCAAGGCAATAAAAAAAACTGTCCGTCGGCGTGACGAACAGTTATGTTGAAATCTCGGGCGAACCCGAAATCATAAAAATTCTGTGTAAATCCAGAAGTTAGCGAAGAAACAAGTAACGCGACGATAAAAAACCGGCGATACATATATTAATAGTGGTAGGTGTTTCTTCTCTTCGATTTCAGCACGTAGGAGGTGTTGATGGGGCGTGTGGATTTCGCCTTGGCTGAACGATGCTTTCTATAGGATTTTTGTCTGGCGTGATTTTTTGAAGATTGTTTTTTTGTCACCTTACGAATATTTCGGTAGGATGCCTGGCACGAAGTTTCGCACATACACAAAGGAAGGCAGAAAATAAGGAACAAAAAATAGGCCAATAACTTTCTCATTTTTATATCTTTACAGTTAATATCCATAAAAAGCGCAATTTGGTTCACAATGGGCGCAAAGTTACGCATTATTTTGAATTGTACGTCATTTTTTTATTTTTGTTACAATTTTTCAACATATAAAAGTGAAAAAGTAGAAAACGATTACCAGGCGCCGTCGAACTTCGTCCATATTAAGTCACCGGTTTCCCACGCTTTTTCAAGGGCTCGTTTGCATTGCATAGATGTATAGCGAGTGAGATAACGCAAACAGGCGGCACGATCGACGGAAAGGTGCTGCAATGCCTCTTTCTCAATTTCCGGTTGTTTGCTGAAAAATTCCTTCTGCATTGGATTCCAGGCCGCATCGACGTACCGATGCATATCGCCCCACCGTTGCGCAGCAATTGTTCCCAAACGGTTGAATCCCCACCACGCGGCCTTGCGGCTGAAACCGGTTTCACGGCCACACGTTTCGTACTCGTCCGGCAGGTCGGTGACATTGGCGTAGATGGGAACATAGATGGACGACGCCACATTGTCGAGGGCGAACCAGCAAACGGCTCCGACCTCGTCCGGAAGCCAGTCACGGCATTGTAGGATGGTAGCATAAACCGTGAACCAAACGGCAATATTGCGTTCCCCGTGCGAATGCCAGCCGCCATTGATTTTAAACAATTTCTGTTCATCCGTTTTCATAAAAGGATTGGCTAACGGAGAAATGACCGTTTTCCCTTCTTTATCGGAAACCGTCAACGTTTTACGCATATCGTATTCGGTTCCTTCGTAATAATCTTTAAAGACACGCACCATATCATCCAACGAAACCAAAGAGTCCGGTTTTACGGAGAACGGGTAGTTTTCCATATTGGCATCCAACTTCAGAGACGGCGCCAACAAGTCGAACACGCGCCACTCGCGACGGCGGCAAGCCAGCATCGTCCGCGATTCCGGCGCGTAAGCGTATGCGAAACGGAAAACCTCCTTTTTCTTATCGTACCAACCGTTCTCTTCCGCTACGCTGAAAACGTTGTCCGAAGCCATAAAGAAATCCTTATCCTTCAGGTTGATTTCGCGAATGGTAGAAGCGTTGGCATTAACGGCAATGTGGTCGTCCGGAACACGCTGGGCCGCCCAGACAGCACCTTTCTTTCCTTTCCCCGGCCCGACGATTTCAAGATGCCACACTTCGTTTTTGTCAGCAATGGTAAGACACTCACCGCCGTCATTCCAACCATATTCCTTTAGAAGTTCGCCAGCCGTGCGAATGGCTTCGCGGGCGGTCGTACAACGTTGGAGCATAAGCTGACAAAGAGTCTGACAATCAATAAGTCCTTCGGACGAACGGAGTTCGGCGCGTCCTCCGAACGTGGACTCCCCTATCGCCAACTGATGCTCGTTCATACACGGATAAGCCGTATTCAGAAACTGGTAGGTGTGAGCCACTTGCGGAATTTCACCCGTCTTTTCGTAACAATAACTGGGCATTGGATTGGTGTCGGGCTTACAAACGACGCGCTTGTACAAGGGCTGCATTTCTCCGGGCGCGTGGTCGGCAGCCGGCTCCACCTTGATATTCGTGCGGCTTCGTCCACTGTCATCCGTGTGCGAGGTCATCACACTGCCGTCTTTGGAGGCCTTCTTCCCCACCGTCACAGTAGTACATTCCATACCGTTGATATCCTGTTCTTCCACCTGAGCATACACGTTGCAGGTCAGCAAAAGTGCCATTAAAGCAATTAACTTTTTCATAAAATATTGGATTACCATTTAATAAATTTCTTACTAATTCGTTGATTATCTGTTGTTTGCAAATACAAAAAGTAAGTTCCTTTTTTCCAGTCTGCAATGGCGAAACTCCATTCTGAAATACGGCTTTCTGCCGCTGGGACGATAACTTCGTAAACTTTCATTCCCATTTCATTATAAATAATAATAGAAGAGATGGGTGATTTGCCAGCATAGTTCATACGGAGCACGTCAGAAGCGGGATTCGGGAACAGAGAAAGACTCTCCACACTCATCCATTGTGCAATAGCCGTCGTATCCGTTGGATGCGTCGTGTCCTCCGGAATGACGGGCGGCGTTGTGTCAATCACGTTCAGATGGAGGGCGCACATAGAGTCGCAGCCGTCGGCGATATGGGTGATGTTTTCGTACACGAAGTCACCCTCTTCCGTGATTTCCGGAAGGAAAAAGCCATTCGCGATGTATGGACTTCCACAGTAGGCGGTATCGTGAATGACCGTCGTGTCAACGCACTTGTCGCCATAGAAGCATATATTGTCAAACTTGATGTTCCCACTATATGCCGTAGAACTGATGTTGGAAATGGTGACACGCAAATAAACCATTGGCTGGTTTTCCAATTGTGGGAAAAGTGACATATCGATTTCAACCATTTCAAAATCAGTTTGATTGTCGGGGATGGCACGCGCGTCCAACTGCTGATAGGTACTTCCATCCAAACTGTAGGTGAAGTTCATCTGGCGGAATCCGGTATTGGAGCGTGTGACTGCGAATTTCAGAGCCAACTTGTGGTAATAGGTGGTCGGTGTGGCCAAGACGAAACTGCGGTTCGCCGAATTGGGATGCTTGAAGCCGAGGCAGTAGCCGTCGTATGGAGCCGGTCGCGGATCGCCCAACGTGGTTCCCACCCAACCGTTGACCAACATTTGAGGATAGTTATCAATACCCGACAACGTAACAAATTGAGACGAACCGTGCGTTCCGTCGGCATACAGCATTGCATCGTGATAGTATCCGACAGTGGGAGCGTAGGTCATTCTGTTCCAGTATTGTGGGGTTTGAGAAACATCAAACGTCCACCCGACAAAGCATTCCCGATGCTGGGCCGAAAGATTCTGACACGAGAAAAAAAGAACAAGCAAAGGAGCAAAAGCCAATAAAACGTTTTTTTTGTTCATTTTTTGATGAGATTTATTGCCATAAAAGAATCAAATTTTTCAAAAATGTCACAAATTATTGAAAAACAAGTCGTTTCATCTTTGATATTTCGCAAAAAAGCGGTTGCAAAAATACAAAAAAAGCAGTCTGTTTTGCCAAAACCGTGGTACGCAAATTTTCTTCGTTTCGTGCAACATTTCGCATTTTGACGTAAATTTGCCGCCGTTTTTTGGAAACAATTTTATTAACCAATTTAATATATTATGAAAAAAATCTTAACAGTAATGGTTATAGCCACCGTAGTATTTTCGGGCTGTAACAAAAAAGCGCAGACGGTTGACAATCCGTTTATGCAAGAGTGGGACACACCTTACGGCGTTCCTCCTTTTGAAAAAATCAAAGTTGAACACTACCTTCCCGCTTTTGAAGAAGGTATGAAGCAACACGATGCCGAAATCAAGGCCATCGTTGAAAACACGGAAGCGCCCACCTTCGACAACACCATCCTCGCTTTGGAAAACAGCGGTGACCTTCTCAACAAAGTATCGCTCGTCTTTTTCAACCTTTCCGAATGTATGAACAGTCCTGAAATGGAGGCCGTTGCAGAAGACGTATTTCCGAAACTTTCACAACACAGTGACAACATCAGCTTGAACGCCGACCTTTTCAAAAAAGTAAAGGCCGTCTATGATCAACGCGAATCCTTGAAGTTGAATCCCGAACAGATGCGTCTTTTGGAGGAAACCTATAAGGGCTTCGTACGCGGCGGTGCCAACATCGCTCCTGAAAATCAGGAACGTTTCCGCGCCATCAACAAAGAACTCTCCTCCCTCACGCTCAAATATGGCAACAACGTTTTGAAAGCCACCAACGATTACAAACTCGTGGTTGACAATGTTGAAGATTTGGCCGGTATGCCGGAAGACCAGCTGGCTGCTGCTTTGGAGGCCGGTAACGAAGACGAAGCCACCAAAGGCAAATACGTGTTCACCGTACACGTTCCGAGTATGGAACCTTTCCTGATGAACTGCTCCAATCGTGAACTCCGCAAGGAACTTTGGACCGCTTATTCTTCACGCTGCACTTCAGGAGAAACTGACAACAGTGAGATTATCAACAAGATAGCAAACCTCCGTTTGGAACGTGCAAAAATGTTCGGCTATCCGTCACACGCTGCCTACGTTTTGGATGATTGTATGGCAAAAACGCCCGAAGCAGTTGACTCTCTCTTGATGCAAGTTTGGAACCCGGCCTTAGCAAAAGCCAAAGAAGAAGCTGCTGCTTATCAGAAAATGATGAAAGCGGACGGCATCAACGAAGCTCTCCAACCATACGACTGGCGCTACTACAGCGAAAAACTCCGCAAGGAAAAATATGATTTGAAAGACGAAATCGTACGTCCTTACTTCTCTTTGGACAATGTTCGCGAAGGTCTCTTTATGGTTTGCAACAAGCTGTATGGCATCACGATGCGTGAAAACAAGAACATCCCCACCTATCATCCGGACGCAACCCCTTACGAAGTCGTTGAAAATGGCGAAGTTATCGCAATCGTCTATATGGACTTCTTCCCACGCGAAAGCAAGCGCAGCGGTGCTTGGATGACCAATTTCCGTGAACAATACGTAAAAGACGGAAAGAACGTCATTCCGGTCGTTTCCCTCGTCTTCAACTTCACCAAAGCCACCAAGGACAAACCTTCTATGCTCAACTTTGACGAAGTAGAAACGATGTTCCACGAGTTCGGCCACGGTCTTCACAGCATTTTGTCAAAATGCACCTACCGTTCACTTTCCGGCACCAGCGTTTCCCGCGACTTTGTTGAACTTCCTTCACAATTCCTCGAACATTGGGCTCGTGATCCTCAAGTGATGAAGATGTATGCAAAACATTACGAAACCAACGAAATCATTCCTGACTCTTTGATTGCAAAGATTTCTGCCGCAGCTACTTACGGACAGGGATTCATCAACACGGAATTGTTGGCCGCCTCTTTCCTGGATATGGACTACTACAAAATCACGGAACCGACCGACATCAAACTTCCTGACTTTGAAGACCAGGCATTATCAAAAATCGGACTCATTCCGTCCATTATTTCCCGTTACAAGAGCACCTATTTCCAGCACGTTTTCTCAGGTGGATATGATGCTGGATATTACAGTTACACGTGGGCAGCCGTTTTGGACAACGATGCTTTCGAGCCATTCAAAACCAATGGCATTTTTGACCCGGCAACGGCTAAATCTTTCCGTACCAATATTTTGGAAAGAGGTAATACCGAAGAACCGATGACGCTTTACAAACGTTATCGCGGACAAGAACCTTCCATTGAACCGCTTTTGACCAATCGTGGTTTGAAATAAACGATTCACTCCATAACTCAGCGAAGGCGTGGCGATGTCACGCCTTTGCTTTACAAAACCTAATATTATGCAACTATTGGAAAACAAGGTCGCCATTGTCACCGGCGGCACGCGCGGCATCGGACGCGCCATTGTAGAAACATTTGTACGCGAAGGCGCAAAGGTTGTCTTCACCGGACGCAGCACCTGCCCCGACGAAATGGCAAACATAGAAAACGCTCTCTTTTGCCAAGCTGACATCGTCTCATTCGCAGGAGCACAAAAGGTAGCAGACTTCACTTTGGAAAAATTCGGTCGCATTGACATCCTCGTCAATAATGCGGGCGCCAACCGTGACACACTGTTGCTGCGGATGTCGGAAGAGGACTGGGACGACATCATTGCCACGGACCTGAAATCAGTGTTCAACTACGTGAAGGCGGTACAGCCCACAATGTTGAAGCAGCGTGCCGGCTCCATCATCAGCACGGGTTCCGTCGTCGGCATTGGCGGAAATGCAGGGCAGGCCAACTACGCGGCGGCGAAAGCCGGCATCATCGGTTTTTCCAAGTCCATAGCCAAAGAACTGGGCAGCCGCAACATCCGTTGCAACGTCGTCGCCCCGGGACTTATTGACACCTTGATGACGCAGAAACTTCCGGACGAAGCCAAAGAGGCCATCATCAAAGGGATTGCCCTACGTCGTATCGGGCAGGCGCAAGATGTGGCCAACGTGATGCTTTTCCTTGCTTCGGACCTTGCTTCGTACGTAACCGGCCAGGTGATTGTTTGCGACGGAGGAATGTAATGGGGTACAAAGTTTATAAAGTTATAAGGTTTATAAAGTTTAAGGGGTTTCAAATGTGTAAAGACATCACTTTAAGAACTTTACGAACTTTACGAACTTTACAAACCTTCTACCTTAAACAAAAAAAATCGGGAGCGAATTGCTACTCCCGATTTTTAGTTTCCAAAATCCGTTTATTGGATTTCAATCAAGCGGTGGCCTTTTTCCTCACCGGCCGCGAACTTAGGCAGCGTGACGGCCAAGATTCCGTTTTCCACTTTCGCTTCGATTTTTTCTTTGTCCACATCCTTTGGTAGAACGAAGGCCTGTTGGAATTTCGCATACGAAAATTCGCGGCGGAGGTAGTGCGTTTCGGCATTTTCACACTTTTCTTCATTTTTCTTTTCAACCGAAATGACGAGGTTGTTGTAATCGTCAATCGAAATTTTGCAGTCCTCTTTCAGCATACCCGGGACAGCCACGTCAACCGTATAGTTGGCGGTGTTCTCCTTGATGTTCACCGCCGGCGCGGCATTGGAAGTGTGAACAAATTCGTTGTTCAAGATTTCGTCAAAAATTGACGGTAACCAGTTCTGATTTCTTCTTGCTAATGTTGTCATAGTTTTTTGTTTTTTGGGATTGTTATGCCGTTCACTATTGAACGACGCGCCCCATTGTGCAATACTTGTACCAATCATAAATATCTGACAATTTGACACTTACAATGACAAATTGACATTTTTGGGAAGACAGTTTGTCCATTTATCTGACAAAATTTCCATCAAGAAAAAAAATTAGACGAAGTCCGTGACACAAAGGAAAAAAGTAGTATTTTTGCAGCCGCTTTCGGGACGTTAGCTCAGTTGGTTCAGAGCGCTGCCTTCACACGGCAGAGGTCATTGGTTCAAATCCAATACGCCCCACTTGAGGACCACGGTTGTTGGTCCTTTTTTTTGCAAAAGAGCAACCGAATTATTTAACAACTGATTCGCAGTTTTCTTAATCAATAAAAAATCCAATGAACCAAGAACCCATTTTAAACGACCACAATAAGCAGGAATTTCCGCCGGCGCACACGGCGGAACATCTTTTGAATCAAACGATGGGCAGAATGTTCGGCTGCGAACGGAGCCGGAACTCGCACATCGAACGCAAAAAGAGCAAAATCAACTTTCAGCTGTCCACCGCCCCCACGCAGGAACAGATTGAAGAAATTGAACGCCGCATCAACGAACTGATTGCCGCCGACCTTCCCGTCACCTACGAGTTCGTCACGCGCGACAACCTTCCCGAAGGCGTTACGTTAGCCAAACTTCCGGAAAACGCCAGCGATACCCTCCGCATCGTTCGCATCGGTGACTACGACGTCTGCGCCTGCCTCGGCACGCACGTCGCCTCCACCAAGGAAATCGGCACCTTCCGCATCACCAGCACCAGTTTCAACGAAGGAAGCTTCCGTATCGTTTTCCGTACGGAGAGTCTGTAGGTTCGTAAAGTTTGTAAAGTTCTTAAAGTTTGTAAAGTTCTTAAGGTTTGTAAGGTTGAGGGGACGGTTTTGTCACTTTTTCTTAAAAAGTTGGCATAAAAAATCGTACCTTTGCCGCTTCGTTTTTAAATCAACAAAATTATACATAAAGCACTATGGATTACAATTTTAGAGAAGTCGAGAAACGCTGGCAACAAGCGTGGAAGGAACAAAAGATTTACCACGTGGAGGAAGACTCCTCCAAACCGAAGTTCTATGTCCTGGATATGTTCCCCTACCCTTCCGGAGCCGGCCTGCACGTCGGGCACCCGCTCGGATACATCGCTTCCGACATCTACGCCCGCTACAAACGGCAAAAAGGATTCAACGTTCTCCACCCGATGGGTTACGACGCCTTCGGTCTTCCCGCCGAACAATACGCCATCCAAACCGGACAGCACCCCGCCGTTACAACGAAACAAAACGTCGCCCGCTATCGCGAACAACTTGACAAAATCGGTTTTTCCTTCGACTGGGACCGCGAATTTCGTACCGCCGACCCCGACTACTATAAATGGACGCAATGGGTTTTCATCCAGCTTTTCAACCATTATTATGATCAAAAGTTAGACAAGGCACGTCCCATCACCGAACTGACCGCACATTTTGCAGCCAACGGAACGGAAGGCCTCCAGGCCGCCGAAACCAAACCCCAGCATTTCACCGCTGCCGAATGGAACGCAATGTCGGAAAAGCAACAACAGGAAACCCTGCTGAACTATCGTTTGGCCTACATCGCCGACACGTGGGTGAACTGGTGCCCGAAATTGGGAACCGTTCTCGCTAACGACGAAGTGGTGAACGGCGTCTCCGAACGCGGCGGCTTCCCCGTGGAACGCAAACTGATGAAACAGTGGATTCTGCGAGTTTCCGCATACGCCGAACGCCTCCTCAAAGGTTTGGAAACCCTCGAATGGAGCGACTCCATCAAAGAGATTCAACGCAACTGGATTGGTCGCAGCGAAGGCGCCTTCATCCAGTTCCCTATTGAAAACAATGAAAATACGTTGGATATTTTCACTACCCGCCCCGATACCATTTTCGGTGTCTCATTTATGGTGATGTGTCCGGAACACTCTCTTATTGAACAAATTACTACTCCTGAACAAAAAGAAGAGGTTGAAAAATATGTGACGTGGGCACGGAACCGCTCCGAAACCGAACGTCAAACCGACGTGAAGAAAGTCAGCGGCGTTTTCACCGGCGCATACGCTGTCAACCCGTTCACGCAGGAACGCATTCCCATCTGGGTCGCCGAATACGTGCTCGCCGGCTACGGCACGGGCGGCATTATGGCCGTTGCAGCTCACGACAGCCGCGACTACGCCTTTGCCAAACATTTCAACCTTCCCATCCGCGAAGTCATTGAAGGTGGCGACATTACCAAAGAAGCTTTTGAAACCAAAGACGGCACCGTCATCAATTCCGATTTCATCAGCGGAATGAAGGTGAAAGAGGCCGGCAAGTGCATCATTGAAAAAGTGAAGGAAATGGGAATCGGCTACGGCACAGTCAATTACCGTCTCCGCGACGCCATTTTCAGCCGTCAACGCTACTGGGGCGAACCCTTCCCGGTTTATTACAAGGACGGCGTTCCGTATATGCTTCCGGTGGAGCAACTTCCGCTTCTTCTTCCCGAAATCGACGAATACAAGCCTACCGAAACGGGCGAACCGCCACTCGCACGTGCCGCCAACTGGAAAACAGCAGACGGCTATCCGATGGAGTACAGCACAATGCCCGGGTTCGCCGGTTCAAGCGGTTACTACCTCCGTTATATGGATCCGCACAACGATAAAGAGTTCATTTCCAAGGAGAAAAACGAATATTGGGAAAACGTTGACCTTTACGTGGGCGGCTCCGAACACGCCACCGGTCACCTTATCTACTCCCGCTTCTGGAACAAATTCCTTTTCGACCTCGGCCTCGTTTGCAAAGACGAACCCTACAAGAAACTCATCAACCAAGGGATGATTCAAGGCCGAACCAATTTCGTTTATCGTATCAACGGAACGAACCAGTTTGTTTCTTTGAATTTGAAAGAAAACTACGAGACAACGCCTATCCGCGTGGATGTCAACATTGTCCACAATGATGTTTTGGACACCGATGCTTTCAAACAGTGGCGCCCAGAATATGCGGATGCTCAATTTGTTATGGAAGACGGCAAGTACGTTTGCGGCTGGGAGATTGAAAAGATGTCGAAATCAAAATACAACGTACAGAATCCGGACGACCTCGTTGAAAAGTACGGTGCCGACACGCTTCGTCTGTACGAAATGTTCCTCGGCCCCATCGAACTGTCGAAGCCGTGGGACACGAACGGTATCGAAGGCGTTTTCCGTTTTATGAAGAAATTCTGGAAACTCTATCACGATGCCAACAACGAATTTTGCGTCACGGACGAGGAACCGACGCACGACGAATACAAATCGTTGCACAAAGCCATCAAGAAGGTGGAAGAAGACAACGAACGCTTCTCGTTCAATACGGCCGTCAGTGCCTTTATGATCGCTGTCAACGAATTGACGGATTTGAAATGTCACAAACGCAAGATTGTAGAACCGCTGGCGATTCTGCTGTCGGCATACGCACCACACGTAGCCGAAGAATTGTGGCACCTGTTAGGTAACGCGGGAAGCATCGTAGAAGCCACATTCCCGAAATTCGAAGCTAACTACTTGGTTGAAAGCAACGCCAACTATCCCGTCTCCTTCAACGGGAAGGTTCGTCTGCAACGCGTATTTCCGGCTGAAATGCAGCCGAAGGAAATCGAGGCGGCCATTCTTGCCGACCCGGACGTTCAGAAATACTTAGAAGGCAAAACGCCCAAAAAAGTCATCATCGTTCCCAAGAAAATTGTCAACATCGTGATGTAATTCCTATGGACGAACTTATTATTTCTCCTGAAAAAGAAGAATTAAGAAACCATCTTCGGCTGCTTCAAAAAGAGGTGGCCGAATTGGTTTCCATAAAAGACAGTCTGCTTTCGCACGAAGGTCCCGCACTGTCGGCGCAATACTTGGAAGCCGTCGGTTCACTTCAGTACGACCTTTTTGTTCTTCAAACCGAAGTCAAGAAATTGCAATTGGAAATTTCGCTTATCCAAAGTTATATTAACAAGAACAGCGCAATCGATTTTCAGCAGGTGACAGAAAAGGTGAAAAAGGCGGCCGAAGCCTATCAAAAAATCATTGAGGAAAAAGCGGAGCAACTGAAGGCAGCAAAAGAGCTACTCAGTATGCCCATTCTTAGTGAGGAGGAAAAGCATCAATTGGTCGAGTTATATCACGCCATTGTCAAAAAGTTGCATCCTGACATCCACCCCCACCCTACGGAAAAAGAGAAAGAGCTTTTCGTCCAAGCACAAAATGCCTATAAATCAGGCGACTTAGAATCTTTAAAAGTTATTGCAACACAGATCAATAGCAATGACGAAATTCCTCAAAAGACTGATTTTCTTCAAAAAGAGATCAAGCATTTACAAAAAATATGCGACAAATTGAAAAAGGACATTGAAGCATTAGAGAATCAGTTTCCTTTCACCCAACGACGTTTTCTTGGCGACCCATTCAAAATTGAAGAAAAAAGGAATGAGTTGAACCATTTGATAGATAACGCCAAACGTCAGAAAGAAGAGTATCAAAAATATGTAAACGCCCTCAAATTATGGAAACCGGGATTGTTAAATTAAGCTCTGAATTGTTAGCACTGTTTGCCGGTGCTGAAAACAGCAACAGTTTGATGCCCTTTACACGGGAAATCTTCCTGCTGGACATCACCGTGGCGGGCACCACTTTTTGTGACAGCATTGAGGACGTCGTGACGAACCTGGTGCCGGAAACGATTCTGAAAATGGTCCGCGTTCCCGACAACAAACACGACCAGAATGCCATCGCCATTTACTACGAAAACACACGCATCGGGTGGGTTCCGCGCGACCTTAACCTTGTCATATCCAGACTGATGGATGCTGGGAAGGCATTTTTCTGTCGCGTGCAAAGCGTAGAAAAAATAAGCAATTGGAACAAAATCAAGGCGAAAATCTATATGGTAGAATAATTCGTGGAGGAATTTGGAAACGGCATCTCGGACCAACTCGGACCGAAAAGAAATCTCCCCTTTTCGTCTATTTTTGCAAAAAAATTAAAGTATGCAGAATTCAAAAGAAATCGTCATTCTTCGTCAAATGATAGAAGAGTCCGTCGGCCGCAAAATCGCTACGCCCACTGATTTTTCATTCCTTACCGGTGTTATTTCGGAACGCTGCCACGAAACCCTCGGCATCACCACCTTGAAACGAATCTGGGGATATGTGGAAGGTTACGACACACTGCGGTATTCCACCCTCTCCATTTTAGCACGCTGCGTCGGTTTCCGCGACTGGGACGACTTTCTTCAAAATCACATCAAAAGAAGTTCTTCGTCGCACGTCGTTTTGGGACAGGCACTTAACGCTTCCGAATTGGCCAAAGACGCCCGCATTCGTGTGGCGTGGGCTCCCGACCGCCGTTGCGTTTTCCAACATCGCGGCGAAGGACGTTTTGAGGTGCTTTCGTCTGAAAACTCAAAACTCAAAGTCGGCGATACGTTTCATTGCTCCTTCCTCATAATCGGACAGCCGCTCTATTTAGACGATTTCGTCCGCAACAATAAGCCCCCAACTATGTTTGTCATTGGCAACAAGGGCGGACTGACAACGGTGGAACGGATGTAGTTAGCGGTGAGCGGTGAGTAGTGAACTGTGAGAAGTGAGTGTGAGCGTTTTAAGTTACTAACGAAGAAATTAAGATATTAAGGAACGAAGATATTAAGAAATTAAGATACTAAGAAACAAAGATATTAAGAAACGAAGGGATAGCAGCCTCGAAGAGGCTGTAC
>DCHI01000041.1:16140-21181 GCA_002314795.1 Bacteroidales bacterium UBA1756
AGCACGCTGCTCTATAGGACGCAGCGACAGCAAGAAACGAAGATAATAAGAGACAAGCGATAATATGGCAGAGAACGATTCTACTTCGGGGGAAATTACGGCGGCATTCGTCAATGTCTCCGACATTTTCACGCAATATACGGAAATTCCTTCCAACGGATTTAACGTGCTGTACAAGGCACAACGTTACGGCAAGTGGTTCGTGCTGAAAGGGTTGAAACCGGAATATAGAAACAGTGCCGTCCATCTGCAATTGCTTGCAAAAGAGTTTGAGTTGGGCATTCAGATGGCGCACCCCAACATCGTGCATTACTATTCCAAAGAGTCGGATCCCGTTGTTGGCGACTGCATCGTGATGGAGTATGTGGATGGTGAAACGCTGACCGCTTTTTTAAGAAAGAAAACTCTACCCAAGCAACAGCGGGTAAAAATCGCGCACCAGCTATTAGCGGCGATGGCCTATTTCCAAGGATTGCAAATTGTACATCGCGACTTAAAGCCGGACAACATCCTGATTTCCCGCAATGGCAACAATGTGAAAATCATCGACTTCGGATTGGGAGACAGTGACACCTCCGCGATTTTGAAACAGCCGGCCGGCTCACCGAAGTATATGGCTCCGGAACAGGTCAAAGGGAACGTCAAGATTGATGCCCGCGCCGATCTTTACAGTTACGCTCAGATTCTCAAGCAATTAAGAATCGGAAGCTGGGGATGGCGCCGTGTCCAGCACCTTTGTGGTATGGAGGCCCGCGACCAACGTCCCACGGATGCAACCGCCGTGATAGCCATTCTCTCCAAACAGCATCGGTGGCACTGGACGTTAGCCACTCTCCTATCGCTACTTGTTATCGCTGGTATTTTCACCATCATTTACAAAAATGCAAGCTTTTCCGAATATCAGCAAGGCACCATCGACCGAGGGGAACTCGTGGTGGTTCACGACACCATCGTTATGGTAGATACGTCACAGCAACGTGGCGCTCAAAAAACGGACACCGTTTGGAAGGAGTTGCCACCCGCTGTAGTCACTCCCGAAATCAAGGCATTTATGCAAAAAGCCATCAATAGCTTCTGGCAGGAGATGGCAGACGTGGTGGCACACAATCAGAGTCGCATCGACGAGTTGGCGGCGGGCGTCGCAGGTGATTTACAACAGGACCAGCAACTTTATGACAACCTACTGAAAACGTATTCCAAGAAATGTAGCGGCTCCATCGCTTTTCTGAAAGACCTTCGTCAGCAGTTGAAAAATAAATTCCCGGATTCCAATCGCATCCCGAGCTACGATATCGATTGCACTTTCAATGATTTCAACAGCATATACGTTCAGAAATACAATGAAAAGTTAACCAAACTTCACCTTGATATCGGCAAAGTGGACGTGAAGTAACGGGCGAATCACTACTTTTCATTTAATAAATCATTTTAATTCAATCTATTTATAAGAATAGATGTACTTTTGCGCCATCAAACAATTATAGTAACAGCCATTACGTTAATAGCGATGCATATTGACTGAAAGACTGCATTTTTGTTGCGCCCACAGTTGCTTAAAAACTTGATTATGTTGTTATTGCTAACATCAGGAATGCTTAGCGCTCCAACACATACTTAGTTTTAACATACTCCGTTTTCTTAACCGTCGCCAAGGATTCCAACCACAGATAGACAGAATAACGCATACGCGTGTTTTCAAAACCGAAGTAGATGGTTTTCAGTCCCTTCGTCGAAATCCGATCATTGCAAGATTGCGTGCCTTGCTTCGACAGATCCACATTGTATTTCAGCTCCGAGACGGCGCTACCGTCCATAAACTTTTTGGCCTGTGCCGAGTTGGTGAAAACGTAGAGGTTGCAGTAGGCCTCCTCCTCGCGATTGGGTTCGCTGGCATTGAGAAGTTCCCTGAAGATATTGGAACTCGTGCCGTGAGATTCGTAAAGAGGAAGTCCTAAGAACTTGATTTCCTTATACTTCTCATTCACTTTTTTGCAAAATTGTCCATCGCTGCTCACGTCACTCTGACTGGTGGAAATACGCAAACTATATAGCATATCGGTGCAACCGGACGGGACTTGCATTGCCACGACGGAACGACTGCCTCCCGAAAAGAGGGCCTTCCCCTGCGAACGGAGCGTAACCTTGTGCGGTTCCTCAAAAACACTGTGTATGGTGACGGCTTCTATCTTCTTGGCACGGCTGTCGTTGGACTTGCACTCCACCTCTTCCGTCGCGATTTCATAACCTTTATCAAGTTCATTCAACGATTTGAAATTGCGTTTCAGGTTAAGTGTCAGATATTGCGAACCTTTCGTCGTCACATTCAAAACATAGACGGCTCCGTTGCTGACCACGATGGAATCTTGGAGAGACTTCTTTTTCTTCCAAGTAGAAATAATGTGCTCGGAATCAGCATTGTACAATTTCACGTCCATCACCTCGGAGCACTCGCCGCCGATGTACAGAACCGCACCTTTAGGCAGATACACGGGGAAACTTGCTTCCTGGTCGATGAGTTTATCATCTTCATTTACCAACACTTGACGATATTGGGAAAGCCCATCTTCCAAAGCGCTTTTGACAATGAAACGCACGGAATCGACCTTGAAGGCAAATTCCTGACAGAATTTCTTTGCGTCATCGGAAAGGTCATCTGCGTCATAGTCAAAGCCCAGATACTGGTACAAAGAGTGGAGTTTTTCAAAGCTCTCATCCGATTGCGTAAGCCGATAGTTTTTAAGCGACAACGTAACGTCATCCAACAAATCGGCAGACTGCAGGTAGGATTCCTGCACTTCTTCGGGCATATCCAGGTCCTTGATTTCGTCCGCGTGAACGGAATCGCTTTGCGAAGAACATCCACTGAGTGAAATCATTACAACAAAAATCGCCAACACAATCAGCGAAGAAAAGGAGGTAAAGAGGTGCAACTTGCTTTTCATAAACGAGAACTATAAAACGGGCAAAAGTACGGAAAAAAGTTAACAGGGAGGGAATAGGACAAGTTGATAATTTATTGTAATATTTGCTTGTCGTTTGACAATTATTTTAATATTGATTGTGGAGACGTAGCTCTGTGTCTCTACGTTGCCTCAATAAAATTTGTGGTCGAGAAAGCCGTGTTTCAAAAAAAACTGTACTTTTGCAGCTCAAAAATATTGCATTATCCATAAAATACGGCTCAATTATTATGGAATTTTATTGAAAACGACGATATTTTGAGCCGAAAAAAACTTCTGAATATGGAGAATACTCGTGAAATAGTGATGTTTTTGCATCATCATCCCTCTTCTTCAAGAAAAGAAATTGCTGACGGAATCCAGTTTCGTGGAAGTGATGCTACATTGAAACGATACATTGCTTCGGCCATCGCGAATGGTGATATGATTGTGTCCGGACAAGGTAAGGCGACACGATACTCGTTAACTCCTCAAGCATCTTTAATGATGCCATTGAATTTGGACACGTATTTTGCGCAGGAAACGGATGAACGGCAAGTGCAAAGTAGTTTCAATTTTACACTGATTAACGAACAGCTTCCCCAAGTCGAGCTTTTTACAGCGAACGAACTTGAGCATTTGAATCACCTGCAGTCGGTCTTCCGTGGGCACATTTCCGAAATGAGCGAGACTGAATATCGTAACGAAATGGTACGTTTTGGAATCGATCTCAGCTGGAAATCTTCACAAATAGAAGGCAACACCTATTCGTTGTTAGAAACTGAACGGTTGCTTCGAGAGAGCAGAACGGCTGAAGGAAAGACCAAAGAGGAAGCAGTAATGCTTTTGAATCACAAGGAGGCCCTTCGCTTCGTGCTTGAGAACCCCGATTATTTGCAAACACTTACAGTGAGCCATATTGAGGACATTCATTCGTTGCTTATCAAGGATTTGTCTGTCGATAGGGGTATCCGTCGTCGTCGTGTGGGTATCACCGGAACGAACTATCATCCTTTGGACAATGAATTTCAGATTCGTGAAGCGTTGATGGCGACTTGTGAACTAATAAATAGTCACGACAATGTTTTTGAGAAAGCGCTGCTGGCCTTGCTATTGCTGAGTTACATTCAGCCCTTTTCCGATGGCAACAAACGCACGGCGCGTATTACCAGCAACGCTTTACTGATTGCCAATGGCTATTGTCCCATTTCATTTCGAACAGTCGATTCAATTGACTATAAAAAGGCGATGCTGATATTCTATGAGCAGAACAATTTGTATGCTTTCAAACAAATTTTCATATCTCAATTCGAGTTTGCAGTCCAAGAGTACTTTTGATATACTTCAACGTCATTAGAACCGGTCAGACATTGCGCGGCAAGTTTCCGTTTGCTTCGAACTTAGTGCGCCGTGTGCCGCGCTGTGGATGGCGCGCACTCTTTGGACTTGAGACTTTAGATTTGAGCTCACTATCCACTAACCACCACCCACTACTCACTAACCACTACCCACTGCTCACAACTCCCTCATTATCAACTCAATCACCGCCGCACTTTCCATCAGTGAAAAGCAGAAAAGCTTCTTTCCCAGGTCCTTGAACGAGGCGCCGAAGGTGTAGAGCCGTTCCCCGTCAATCAGCAGGAAGCGGTCGTGGATGGCGGGAATCTCGCGGACGGCGATGGGCGGGTACTGCGCGTTGTGTCGTTGTAGGTCCAGCTGCAAGCCGGGCGAGATTGTGTTCACGCCGAGGGTGGCGGTTACGTTTTCGTTCCGTTTATCAAGTAGTGTCAACACACTGTCGTTCACGTAGTTGTCAATCAGAATGATGGACGTTTTCGCGCTGCGAACGAGGTCTGAAACGAACTGGTAGGCATCGAAAATCTGTCCCTGAAAGAAGACGCCCTGCTTGGGCGGGAGAGCGGTGTGGAGAAATTCGTCCATTTTCTGTTCAACGGTCAGCAAGTGATGTTCGTTTCGCAACAAGCGGTTTTCAACATTTTCAAATCGCTGGTTGACAGCGGCTCCACGAAGTAGGTACTCCTTGAGCACGTGGTTCGCCCAGATGCGGAAACGAGTAGCGTTTATGGAATTGACGCGGTATC
>DCHI01000061.1 GCA_002314795.1 Bacteroidales bacterium UBA1756
CTTCTTACTTCTTACTTCTTACTTAAAAAATCCGCCACGATAAAGGTACTACCTCCGATGAAGATGGCATCAGTGGAAGCAGTTTCTTCTTTGACAGCGAGATAAGTTTGATAAACATCGAGTGTGCTGCTTTTTGCTGTCAGCCCGCTTGACGTCATCTTTTGGATGATTTCTTCCGGTTCCATCGCGCGAGCCACACTGGCGCGGCAAACGGTATAGTCAGCATTTTTCGGCAGCAGTTTGATAATGCTGTCAATGTCTTTATCGTTGACGAAACCGATGATGACACGGAGTTTTGTGCATTTCAGTTCGTTCAACTGTTTTGAAAGAAATTCAAAGCCACCGCGGTTATGGCCGGTGTCGCAGATGGTGAGCGGATTTTCGTCAATAATCTGCCAACGTCCCTGAAATCCTGTGTTAACCAATACGTTACGAATAGCTTTGACAATCAGTTCGTCCAAATTGTCAAGTTCGCTGGCGCACAGTTGGACGGTGCGGACGAAGGTGGCAATGTTTTCTATCTGGTAGTCTCCAGCAAGTGGAAGTCGGATGCCTTTTCCTATAATGTGCTCTTTATCAGAAATATCAATGATTCGATAGGAGGGATGTGAGGCATCGATGGTTTGAATACGGATTTCTTCAGTTGTGTGAATCGGGGCGGACAAGAGTTCGGAACGTTGTTGGTAAACGGGCATCGTTTCGGGCTGTACGCGACCGATGACGACGGGCGTGTGCGGTTTCATAATCCCTGCTTTTTCAAATGCTATTTTTGCCAACGTGTCTCCTAACAACTGTGTGTGTTCCAATGAGATATTGGTGATGACGGAGGCCATCGGTGTGATGACGTTGGTCGCGTCCAAGCGCCCGCCCAACCCGACTTCGATGATGGCGACGTCAACTTCTTCTTTGGCGAAATGGTAGAAGGCCAATGCTGTCGTCATCTCAAAGAAGGAGGGTTCTATTTTTTTGAAATCATTTTCGAATTTTTCAAAAAAAGCGACCACCGCCTCCTGCGAAATCATCTCCCCATTGATTTTGATACGTTCTCTGAAATCGGTGAGGTGTGGGGAAGTGTAAAGTCCGACTTTTTTACCGGCTTCTTGATAAAATGATGATAGCAAGTGCGTTACAGAACCTTTCCCGTTCGTTCCCGCCACGTGGATGCATTTTAGTTTCCGTTCGGGATTGCCGATGATGGCGGAAAGGATTTCAATGTTTTCAAGACCTTCTTTATAAGCAGCACTCCCGACTTTGTGATACATCGGGAGCGCTTCAAAAATATTTTCTAAAATCTGTTGGTAAGTCATTGTTATAGATGAAATTATCTATTACAAGATAATGATTTTCTTTTGAATAATGTGTCCGGAGAGCGTTTCGATACGGGCAAAGTATGTTCCTTTTTGCCAAGCAGAACAGTCAATCGTAACTTTTTCCTCGTTAAAAGTCTGTTTCATAATCAGTTGTCCCGACGTATTGTAGATGGAAACTTGGCTTCCGTCAGGAGCGGAAATGACGACTTGGTCGTGGGCTGGGTTCGGCGCGACGACGTATGCGTTGAGTGCATAGTGATGTACGTCCGTTGTATCTTCAGGATCTTCTGGGTCTTCCGGACCACCCGGGTTCGGATTCGGGGCGACGGTGAATGTGAACGGGTCCGCCTGTCCGATGAACGGATAAAATTCGCGACGGTCCGACTGGTCCTTTGCAAAGAGGTAGTACTGAACTTCGCAGCTGTCCGTAATTCCCGTGATGTTTCCATCCCAACGTTCGCCGCCGGTGCAGGTCATCGTGGCGGCATTCCAAGTGGTGGTGTCTTCTGAAATTATTCTATAATAAATTAAAACAGAATCGTTTACAAGACTTTGTCCGCTTAGGGTTTTAATATTGGCGCCAATGAGGAAAGTGCTGTCGAAGGGCTGTGCTCCCAAAGTAGGGTAGTGCGTGATGCGTAACATACCGAGGTCGGGAATCTCGTGCGTGCGGCAATGAAGTGCATCCGTATTTTCCCATTGTGCCGTTGCTAATTCATTGATACCTACGATGGTATATCCCGGCATAGCGGTGCGATATACTTCCAAAGCATCTTCGTCGTAGGATGTTCCTGTAATGGGAACAAACACGTGATCGTTTAAAATCAGACTGTTGGTGTAAGGGGTGCGGGCGTTGGAAACGACGCTCCCCGGTTCAAAGACACGATAAACTTTGTACTTGTTTCCCCACGGCGTTGTGGCGTTGGCAAAATAGTTCGCCACGTCTTCGTACTCTTGGTATCGGCTGGCATTGACGGGAAGCTGGGCAATGAGAATCTTGTCAACGGCAAGAAATTTTCCCCAGCAGTCAATGTGCGCGATGTAGTCGCCTTGTGGGTCAATGGTAAAGTGGTAATTATCTATGCCTAAGTAGTTTAGACAATATTGGCGGATTTGCGTCTCCGTGAGGGTTTCGTTCTCTTCCATCACCAAATCGGTTGACGCGGCGGTCCCGTAACCGTCTGACATATAGTTGCCTCCGGTATGGACGATAGGAAAATCATAGTGGTCAACTCCGAGATACTGGGCCATAATGGCCATATGGGCATCGTCATTCGGGCGGCTGGGACGGTTGTAGGTGAAGTCAGCTACACCAAAATTGTCGTTTCCGTCCAAAATGAACCACGGACCGAAATCGCGTGTCCAGTAACTGTCAATGCTTCCAATCACAAAATTGATATTGCTAAGCGAAATCCCATTTTGTTGGAGCTTGTTGCGGACGGTGTTCTGTTGCGAAGAAGAAGAAACGGCAATCGTAACAGGCACCATATTAGCCAATTGAGAAATAAGTGTATAAGGAATTCCAAATCCGGTGTAGGAAGGGTAGGCAATTAGCACCCCTTGCATCGGTTCAAATTCCGCAATACTCACAACCGGAGCCGTTGGCGGCGTTGAAGTCCGCGTCCTTTCCGCTAATTCGTGCCACCGAAGCACGTCATTTGCTGTCTTTTCATACGTCGGTCTTTGTTGTGCAAAAACAGCAACACACAACATTAACATTGTAACTGTAAAAAACGTTTTCTTCATTTTCCAATTATATAAAAATACCTTTATACTTCCTACTTCTCACTTTATACTTCCTACTTTATACTTCTTACTTTATACTTCTTACTTCATATTACCACCCCTTAATCCCCTCCTTAAAAGGAGGGGAACTGTGCTATCGCGAATCCTCCCTCCTTCTTACTTCCTACTTCTTACTTTATACTTCCTACTTCCTACTTCCTACTTCCTACTTCCTACTTCTTACTTTATACTTCCTACTTCATATTACCACCCCTTAATCCTCTTCTTAAAAGGAGGGAAACTGTGCTATCGCGAATCCTCCCTCCTTCTTACTTTATACTTCCTACTTTATACTTCCTACTTCCTACTTCCTACTTTCTACTTCCTACTTTCTACTTCCCACCTCTTTTTACAAACAGTGTCTTGAGGGCTGGCACGTAGTCTTCATCGGTATAAAGGGGAATGGTGTCGATGCCGCTTCTACGGAAAATCTCCAAATTTTCGTGATGGAGTTTTTCCCACCATTCGGCATAACTTTCTCTTACTTTTTTTGAAGATGTATCGGCCCAGAAGCGTTCGCCCGTTTCAGGATCTAACAATTCCAACAAACCCAAGTCGGGAATTTCAGTTTCGCCTTTGTCAATCACGTTGAGTGCGACCAAATCGTGACGGCTTGCGGCAATCTTGAGGGCTTGTTCAAAGTTGCTTCCTACGAAGTCGGAAATGAGGAATGCCGTACATCTTTTTTTGATGGCATTGGTGAGATAACGGAGCGCTTCGGAAATGTCCGTCTTTTTTTGAGAGGGAGTATAGGTTAGTAATTCTCTGATTATTCGTAAAATATGAGATTTTCCTTTGGCGGGAGGAATGAATTTTTCAACGGTATCGCTGAAAAAAAGAACACCCACTTTGTCGTTATTGGAGATGGCGGAAAAGGAGAGGACTGCCGCTAACTCGGTGATGAGTTCGTTTTTGAATTGCCGTTTGGTTCCGAAAAGGTTGGAGCCGCTCACGTCGATAAGCAGCATAACGGTCATTTCCCGTTCCTCGTTGAAAAGTTTGATGTACGGAGAATGGAAGCGGGCGGTCACGTTCCAGTCGATGAAACGGACGTCGTCACCATAGTTGTACTGTCGGACCTCGCTGAACGCCATTCCGCGTCCTTTGAAGGCGCTGCGGTACTGGCCGGCGAAAATCTGTTGCGTCAGCAAACGGGAACGAATCTCGATGTGACGGACTTTCTTGATTAATTCTGATGGTTCCATTGAAATAATGGGAAAAGGTTACGGAACAACGACGGTGTTCAGTACTTCACTGATGATGTCTTCGCTCTTGATGTTTTCGGCTTCGGCCTCATAATTGAGCCCGATACGGTGGCGCATTACGTCGTAAGCCACGGCGCGGACATCTTCCGGAATGACGTAGCCACGGCGTTTGATGAACGCGTATGCCTGCGATGCGAGGGCCAGATTGATGGTGGCACGCGGAGAAGCACCGTAACTAATCATCGTTTGGTATTTCCCGAGTCCGTATTCTTCCGGATAGCGGGTGGCAAAAACGATGGAGGTGATGTATTGTTCGATTTTTTCATCTACGTAAACCTCTTTTACGATGGAACGCGCCTTGAGAATGTCCTGCGGGTCCAACATCGGACGTGTGGTCGGAAATTCTGCGGAAAGGTGCTGCCGAAGAATCAGTTTCTCCTCTTCTTGTTTTGGATAATCAACAATGACTTTCATCATAAAACGGTCAACCTGTGCTTCGGGAAGGGGATAGGTGCCTTCTTGTTCCACAGGGTTTTGCGTGGCCATAACCAAAAACGGTTCTTCCAGACGGAAGGTGGTTTCTCCGATGGTCACCTGACGTTCCTGCATCGCTTCCAACAGCGCGCTCTGCACTTTGGCGGGCGCACGGTTGATTTCATCGGCCAAGATGAAGTTGGCAAAGATGGGTCCTTTTTTTACGATGAATTCTTCGTTTTTCTGACTGTAAATCATCGTGCCGATGACGTCGGCCGGCAAAAGATCGGGGGTGAACTGAATACGACTGAAATTGGCTTTGATAACATTGGCCAACGACTTGATGGCAAGGGTTTTGGCAAGTCCGGGAACGCCTTCCAATAAAATGTGCCCGTTTGCCAAAAGTCCGATCATCAGTTTTTCTACCATCGCCTTCTGGCCTACGATGACGTGTGACATTTCATTGTTGATGATGTCCACGAAAGAACTCTCTCGTTGGATTTTGTCATTTAATTCTTTGATATCTACTACGTTAGACATAATTATAAAGATTAAAAAAAGCCCGCAAAGGTACGGAAAATTGTTGAAACGTTATTTTAGTAAATAAATTTCTACGAAAAAAGGGAAACGAAAAAACGTCTCCCTTTAGTATGATAAATTTGAAATGCAGTCATTTATCGTTTGATAAACTTTTGAGTAGAAGTGCTTCCGTCCGTAGTTTGTTTCAAGAAATAGATGCCAGATGTCAGTTGTGAAATGTTGATTTGTTCTCCGGCAGCCACGTGGGTCTTTCTGATGACTTGTGCGCCCATCATATTGAAAATCTCGACCACGTCAACGGTTTCTGTATTTTGAAGCGTGATGAAATCCGTAGCGGGATTCGGGTAGATTTGTGCATTTTCAGCTTCTTGGTCGGCAATTCCTGTCGTATTGGAAACAACGGTAACCGACTTCGGGTTGGCGTAACTGCTGTTGTATGAGGTTCCGACGTAAGTCCAAGTAGAAGAACCTGTGGGTTGGTAGTAGAGGGCTAACTTGTAAGTGCCGGCGTTAGCGGTAATCGTGCCGCTGAAACTATAAGTATTGTAATAGTTATACGGGAGTTCTTCGGTGACGTTCAGTTGCTGAATAAGTTGAACTTGTTGCGCGCTTGATGTTTCCAAAACGAGTTTCAATTTTCCTGTGAAGCTGCCTTCTCCCACATTAGCGACATCGACACTAACGCTGGCGGATTGGTTTTTCACCAAAGTGGAAGGATTGATTGAGAAGTTGGAGTACATCTGCAAATCTGCGGTGCTTGTGGATGAGCCGCCGGCAACGGTAATGTCAATCGGGTTGGCGTGTCCGTTGTTTTCACCAACGTAAGTCCAGACGGTTTCTTCGGATCCCTTGTAGTAAAGAGCCAACTTGTAAGTGCCAGCGGAGGCCGTAATGGTGCCGCTGAGGGATAGATTGGCGCCGGTCCCTGATGCAAGAGAACCGTTGAGTGTGCCTTGTTGAATGACTTGTACCTCAGTAGCATTAGCGGTTTCCAGAACGAGCTTGATGTCGCCGGCGAATGCCTCTGTTCCGTAATTAGCAATCGTAGCGGTGATGGATGCGGATTGGTTCTGTTGGAGCGGATTCGGGGAAACGGTAAAGTCAGCATACATTTTGATGTCGTAGTTGCTGCCTTGTTCGCCGCCGCCGCCGCCACCACCGGTGCCATTGGGCTCAATACCGAAGATGGCTTCTTGACCGTATGTGAAATCATAACTTCCACCACCAATGCCGCCACCGCCTGGTGCTAAGCTGGTAAGTGCAAAGTACCCGTCACCATATCCAGACCAACCCCAGTTGAAATGGAAGTAGTCGCTGCTATTGTAACCGTCGCATACGAAGCAGTGCCCGCCTTCGTTGTTTTCGTCATTGCCTGCATAAATAACCGGGTGACTTGCGTTCAAGTCGGTTTTCAAAAGGTTCTTCCACTGAGTATCGGTGTAACTGCTCTTTTGTTTTCCATCCAACGTGCTTTTGTAATTGAAATAGTGTTTCAAGGCGTATTCGGCACTTGGGCATCCTGTGTAAAACTCTAATGTGTAGGCACCAGAGCCATTGGGTGAGTACATCATTTCTACGGCCACACCGCAATGATACATCAAAGTAGCTACTGCCGTACGTTGGGTGCTGGTGCCAGAGGAAGAGTAGGGGTAGTTGTTCAACATATTTGACCAATCGTACGTGGTAGAAGCAAAGTTGGCTGACAAGGTTCCGTAATCTTCAAAACCATATTGTGAATAGTTGCAGGCGTACGAGTGGGAACCGGTGCCCGTTGTGGGCCAGGCGTGATATTTCATTACCTGTGCCATCGCCGTGGCTACACAGCCCGTTGCAGAACCGCCGGGACAAAGGTTGTTGTAAGGTGCATCTTGATTCCAAGTGGTTGACAGTAAAGGTGATACAGCATCACGCTGTTGCTCTACCGGTTGGCGTCCTGCCTCCAAATTGCTCCATTGTTGACTTACTTCTTGTGTGGGGGCGACGTTGGCTTCTACCATTGCGCTAATCGTTCTTTCATAGCCCATAAGCCAGTTGCGCATATTGCTTGGCATATTGTTGATGTCCAAATTTGAATTGTCGGAATAACCTAAGACCGGAATGGCGCTGTTGTCGGCTGACAAGATGACAAAACCACCTCCGTTTTCATTATTAAAAATATAGAGTTGGCTGAAACCGGCTTCTGGAGCCACGTTGCGTAAATCGGCCGCTCCGCGTTGAGCGCAATTCAGATTCCAGAATTGCTGTGCCATAGTCTTTGCCGTCGTCGGGTCAACGGGATTGGCCCAGGCAAAGCTCATCGCCATAACGATGAATGCGATTAGTAAATTGATTTTTTTCATTTTTAAAACATATTTTTATTTGAAACGATTTTCTTTAATTGAAATGCCCTTTCGCCAAAAAAACGAGCCGCAAAAGTACAAAAATAATAGTACTTTTGCCCCCCTAATTTAAACTACATCTATGAAGACTTTTTTTAAATCTATTTTGCTGATTGTCACTATTTTAATGGTCAATCTTTTGCCTGTGTCCGCGGATACGATTCGTCAGATGCAGTACAATTTATTATATTATACTGCCCCTGAAAATGCTCCGGACGGATGCACCAACGATAATAACAATCTTGACCAAAAAGACGCCGCTCTCAAGTTGATTGTCAAAGAAGTGATGCCGGATGTGCTGTGTGTCAATGAAATAGGGAAACAGGACTTTTATGCAAACCGGATTCTGAACAATGTTCTGAATACCGATGGCGTCACCTACTATGCCTACTTGCCCGCCGGAAGCAACTCCGGTACGCGCACTATCGGCAACCGCCTCTTCTACGATACCCGAAAACTTGCACTCAAAGAACGCACCGACGTGCCGACCTACAACGGAGGTACCATCATCAATCTATATAAAATGTATTATAAGTCAACGGGGTTGGCGCAAGGTGACACCACTTTCATCACCTTCATCGTCTGGCATTTGGCCGCTTCCGGTGACACCGTCCGTTACGAACAGTCGCGCATCTTAACCAATTTTATGAGTGGGCACCCTTCGGTGTTAGCTCCCAATTTTGTTCTCAGCGGTGACTTTAACGCCTATTCTTCTTCGGACCAAGCGTTCTCCAATCTTACTGAAAATTCCAACCTTAACGTCCGTTTCTATGACCCCGTCCAAGCTACGGGCGACTGGCACGACAACTCCTCGTTTGCAGCGTACTTCACTCAATCGACGCACGCCGGAACACAAACCTACCCGTATTGTGCCCCTGGCGGTGGTATGGACGACCGCTTTGATTTCATCCTCGTTTCACAGAATATTTTCCGCGGTTTCAGCAAGGTGCATTGCCTCCCGCAAACCTACCACGCGCTTGGCCAGGACGGACTCCGTTGGAATCAGTCCATTACGAATCCTCTGAACACGGTTGTTACTCCTGCCATCGCCAATGCCCTTTACACTGTCTCCGACCACCTTCCCGTCATTATGGATTATGCTATTGATGAGGAACTTTCTGTGAATGAGACTGTTGCTGAATTGCCCGTCAGCATCGTCAATCCGGTGAGCGACCAACTCGACATCCGTTTCAGTCTGTTGCACGCCGACCAAGTGACCGTCAGCATCTACGGGATGGACGGGAAGCTTTTACACCAAGAACTTTGCTGTGCGAGTGGCGGGGCAAATCATATTACGATGGAGTTCCCGTATAGGCCATCTTGCTATCTTGTAAGAATTTCTGACTCCAAAGGTCATAATTGCGTCCGAAAAGTTATTAAGGCACAGTAAGTTCGTATGGATTTTAAACTGCATTCCGATTTCGCTCCTTCGGGAGACCAGCCGACCGCCATTCAGCAGTTGGTGGATGGTGTGAACCGCGGTGACAAGTCGCAGGTGCTGTTG
Organism: Bacteroidales bacterium UBA1756; assembly: GCA_002314795.1. Classification (GTDB taxonomy): domain Bacteria; phylum Bacteroidota; class Bacteroidia; order Bacteroidales; family WCHB1-69; genus UBA1756. Next base: position 9,197 of record DCHI01000061.1, read on the forward strand.
GGTGTGACTGGTTCGGGAAAGACTTTCACCATCGCCAATGTCCTTAGTCAGTTGAATCGTCCTGCTCTGATTTTGAGTCACAACAAGACGTTGGCGGCGCAGCTTTATACGGAATTCAAGCAGTTTTTTCCAGAAAATGCAGTAGAATATTACGTTTCCTATTACGATTATTATCAGCCGGAGGCCTATCTTCCCACAAGTAATACTTACATCGAAAAGGATCTTTCCATCAATGATGAAATTGAGAAACTTCGGCTTCGGACCACGAGTGCCCTGCTTTCCGGACGCCGTGACATTGTCGTTGTCGCCACCGTCTCTTGTATTTACGGCATTGGAAATCCGGACGATTTTGCGAAGAATGTCATCCACATCTATAAGGGAATGTGCATTAGCCGTGATGCGCTGCTGCTTGCTTTTGTCGGCAGTTTGTATTGTCGTACCGAAACGATGTTGGAACCGGCGCGTTTCCGTGTGAAAGGCGATACCGTTGACATTTTTCCTCCTTATAATGATACTGCGTTCCGAATCGTTTTCTTTGATAATGAAATTGAGGATATATTTGAAATAGAGCCGATTAGCGGTGCGAAATTGCAAAAAATAGAAAAGATTACTGTCTATCCCGCCAGCATTTTTGTCACATCTCAGGATTCGATGAACGATGCGTTGATGCATATCCAGATGGATTTGGGAGAACAGGTCGCCTATTTTAAAAGTATTGGAAAACATTTGGAAGCCAAGCGGTTGGAAGACCGTGTAACCTACGATGTGGAGATGATGAAGGAGTTGGGGTATTGCTCTGGCATTGAGAATTACTCCCGTTATTTTGACAAGCGCAAGCCCGGTGAACGACCGTTCTGTATTCTTGACTTTTTCCCCGATGATTTCCTGTTGGTGATTGACGAAAGTCACGTCACGGTTTCCCAGATTGGGGCTATGTACGGTGGCGACCGTTCACGCAAGCAAAATTTGGTGGATTACGGATTCCGTCTTCCCGCTGCACTCGACAATCGCCCCTTGCGTTTCAATGAGTTTGAAGCGCTGACGGGGCAGACGATTTATATGAGCGCTACGCCTGCACAGTACGAGTTGGAGCGTTCTGAAGGCGTGATTGTGGAACAGGTCGTCCGTCCTACCGGTCTGCTGGATCCCGTCATCGAAGTCCGTCCCGCTGATAATCAGGTGGATGACCTTTTGGAGGAGATTGAAAAAACGGTGGAACAACACGAGCGCGTTTTGGTCACGACCTTAACGAAAAAAATGGCGGAGGAGTTGTCCTCCTACCTGATTAACATTGGAATCAGTACGCAGTACATTCACTCGGACGTAGATACGATGGAGCGTGTGGAGATTTTGCAAAACCTGCGTGCGGGAACCATAGATGTCCTGGTCGGTGTCAACCTGCTTCGTGAGGGATTGGACCTTCCGGAAGTTTCGTTGGTGGCTATTATGGACGCCGACAAGGAGGGTTTTCTGCGTTGCGAACGTTCTCTCACGCAGACGGCGGGGCGTGCGGCGCGGCACGTCAACGGCCACGTCATCTTTTATGCCAATGTCATCACGAAATCTATGCAAGCCACGATTGACGAGACGGCCCGACGTCGTGCCAAGCAGATGGCGTACAACGAACAACACGGTATTACGCCTCAAAGTGTTCGTAAAAACGGAAGTCTGGATACTGCTAATGCAAATTCTATCAACTATATAAGTGACCACGTGGCGGCGAAAAGAGAAGAAACCTTGGCCGCTGAAACGGCAGATTTCAAGTATTTGAATAAGGAACAGTTACAAAACAGAATCAAGCAGTTGCGTAAGCAAATGGATGAGGCGGTGAAAAAAACGGAATTTTTGCAGGCGGCACAACTTCGTGACCGTCTTTTAGAGGCCGAGGCATTGTTAAAGGAGATGTAACCGTCCGAGGCACGTAATTCGTGGCGAACCTACCTTAGTTCGTTAAAACTTTTTTGTAGTTCTTCCATAAAACGGCAGGCGTGTCCGCCATCCAAAATGATATGGTGCCATTGGAACGACATCTTCTGCTTGTAACGAAACCATTTTTTGATGTATTTGCCCCAAACCAAATAGGGATGGTCATATAAGCAGTGGTAGAGATTAACCAATCCGTCAAATTCGTATTTGACGAGGGCGGAGGTGCAAATGATGGATGCGTCAGTAACATACAGATTCTCACAGTTTTCCGCAGCTTGTTTCGTGCGTTGGAGATAACTCTGGTTGAAAGTGTCCAAGTCATCCACAACCGGAATATCCACGTAGTTGAGCATTCCTTTTTTATTGCTCACGATGATGTCAATAGCAAATTTTTCATACTTCAGCATCGTTTTATCGCACATTTGCAAAAGCATTTCCGGCATTCTTTTCGCCGCTTGCCCGATACAGTATGCCATCAGCATATTATACTTGTAACCTTGCTTGCTTTTCCGCACCAGACGGGTAACATCTAACTCTTTGAAAAGCGTGACCATCGGCATCGGGGCGGTTACGAAATCCTTGTACGACTGTGCGCGAGGCGTCGTCTCCGGATCTATCACAAAACTCTCGACTGCCGCCGCTTTACTCAATTCCTGTTCCATAATTGTATCTTTTTTTTTAGACTTTAGACTTTGGTTCTTTGGCTGCTACTCACACTTTTTTCGTTTCTTCGTCCTGTAGTGCGGCGTTCTCTCCCCGCACTGCGGACTTCGTCCTTGTACGGGGTTACGGATGTGCAGCCCCTTCG
>DCHI01000024.1:0-51537 GCA_002314795.1 Bacteroidales bacterium UBA1756
ACGACTTTCGTGCGGTTGCCGTGCCCCGCCTCACTTTCCCCGGGGCGGGTTCGGGGTTGGTTATCAATTATTCTTGTCATTCACCTTCCAATATCCGCCTCTGTCGGGACCGATACGGGTAAGGAGGCCTTGAGATTTCATCTTTTTTATGTTCCAATATATGCCATCAGTTGTCAAATTGCAAATATTAGCCAACTCATTCATAGTTATATAAGGATTTGCCATAATCGCCTTTAGAATTTTCTCCGTAGTTTTCTCCGTAGTTTTCTCCGTAGTTTTCTCCGTAGTTTTCTCCGTAATTTTCTCCGTAGTTTTCTCTACAGTGGCACCAGTGCTACGCCAAATAATAGTGCAAAAATCTTCATCTTCAATGAATTCAGGGGCTTTCAAACCTTTTGCCAAACAGGCTTCAACCAAGTCTTTTGTGCCAGTTCCCAATCGTTCGATATAACCTGCGAGGTATGCGGGATGCGCAAGGATTGGATTGACGGGAATGGACTTGTGCTTAACTTTAAGTTTGTCAGTAGTCAGTCCTATTGGCAATCTTCCAGGATTCCATATTTCCAATCTGTCTCTAAACAGCATGACCTGCACACTGGCATTGCTTGTATAATCCCTATGGACGATTGCATTTACAATGGCTTCGTGTACGGCTGAAACGGGAAGTTCATACTCCACTCCATCATCTTCTGAAGAATGGTTCCCTATACGAGCATCAATATGCGACATTACGAAAGTTACAGCCTGGTCGCACATTTCAAAAATGGTACCGCCAAACACCTGATAAAAAGGAGCCGGCTTTTGTACATCTACACCGTAAAACTGAGCACACTTGACTTCTGATGGACGGAAGAAATGCTGTGGATTCCTCCCGAAAAGAAGTAATGCGGAATTTGTAACACGACCATCCTCCGTCGCCAAATCCATACTGACCAGTATGGAAAGCAAACCGTCTTTTTCTAATGTCAGCTTATAATCTCTTTTAGCTTTGGCTAAATTGACGAAAGAACGAACTTTTTCCAGATCAATATCCGCTAAAGAGGCATTTTCATTGATTGAAGCATCAAATGGAGAAATCCTGACAATCTCTTTTACTTCCAAAAAACGAACGAGCGCGGCATAAACGGCCAACTGCAGTTGCTCGTATGAGTCAAAAGTTTTCCTGACGACAGATTCTTCGGTTTTGGCTATCAATTGCTGCTCTTTTGGGTTCCGTTTTGCCACATTTTTGATAAAGACCAAGCGATAACGGCTGTTTTGCGTTGCGGCATCAAACTCACGTTCTGTTGGAGATACACCTTGCTCATCTTCGTAACCATACTTTTCTCCAAACAATCCGATATAGACATCACTCCGGGCAGCTTCCGACAAGTATGCTTCTTGTACGTTTTGATCTTCAGCAGGCAAATTCTCAAACAAAAAAGGCACAAACATCTGTCCCAGCAACGCATCTTGGCGGATGTAATCGCACAACTTACGTCGTTCAGAAGCAAACTCTGATTGCACACTGCTTATGAAGAGTCTGAATTTCGCCATTATTAGTATGATTTATGCCTATGTTTTTCAGGCTGCAAAGGTACAATATTTTCGTTATCTATATCTGCCCCCCCGCCACACTTTCCCCGGGGTGGGTTCGGGGGGTGGTTGATGTGTCAAAAAAACGACCGTTTATTTGTTGTATTATTTAATTCGCTATTAGTCTATCAAGTTTTTTGTTCAAGAACCATACTGCTATTCCGCAATAGGGCGAAAACTTCCCATTGTGTTTAGTAGCAAAGTAGTCGCGAGTTTTGACTATTTCAGATTTTCTCCACTGACTTCGTTTACCCAAAGTCGATATCAGTCCCTGAAGTACCTCTTTCCTGTTCCTTTGTAACTTGGGATGATTGAGATTTAAGACTTCATTGATTTGCTGATTGAACAATGGGTTGGTAGATATAATTTCACCCGTACCAGACTTGTATGACAATGTCTTTATAAAATTTGCATCAAATAGGCTGAAGGAAATCGTTTGCATTTCCTTTTTTTTGTCACAATGAAAATCACCATCAATGGCTCCAGGACAACATACAACCATATTTGAGTAATCCATATCCATTATTCCGGTTGCTTGAGGTACAATGTGTTCGATTCGAGTCGTTTCGTTACTATTAGAGTCCTTGGTTGGGATTCGTCGCATACAATAGGCACAAATGTACCCCTGCTCCTCCAACAAAGATTTTCTCAAATCTTCTGTGGGTTCATACTTTGCGCCCGGCGTTTGACGATGTTCGCACCAAGACTTCGGTTCTTTATTCTTAGTTATTTGTATCATCGTCCATCATTTGAAAGTTCAACATTAGTTCAGCACGCTCCAGGTCGGGAAGATAACCCGTTTGAAAGCGTTGCTGCAAAGAAGAGAGCAACTGTTGTGCCTCCTCAATATTATTTTCATCAATTAAACCGTACAGCCGCATCAATTCATCTTGAATTCGTGAATCTCGGGGAACTTGTCCTAATACTAGTTCCGTTATGGTAGAAGCATCAAGTCCAAATGTACTGACAGTGCTTATGCCATAGCCCTTGTCTGGTGTATATTGCAATTTGAAAACGGCATTATCTTCATTGCTTTCAACACCCGTCATTACCATCGGAGCGTGTGTGGTTGCAATAAATTGTAAATTTGGAAATGTATTTCTGAGACTTTGCAGCACAACGCTTTGCAAAGACGGATGCAGATGCATATCAATTTCATCAATCAACACGGTACCCTCCGTGTCTGTAAGCGGATTGAAATCCGGAACATTATGATTCAGTAACGCACAGCGAATGGCAATATCTGTCACAATATTCACCAATCTACGATAGCCATCTGAAAGTTGAGAAGATTCCACTTCTCGGCCATCCATCAAAATGTAATAAATGCTTTTCTGGTTAGGCCGTATGCTGATGTCACGTATCACATTGCAGCCATTTTGTCCTAAAGCACTTTGAATAGCACAACGAACGGTATCAATCTCGTGAGTATTTTTATTGCCTTCTTGCAGTATCAAAAGGCGATGCTTCCAATATGGAAAAAAGCCATCACCTTCCAAACACTCATAGTAGCCAAAAGAGTGTTTCTGCTCATAGCGAATGAAATTTCCCCTGTCCAATTTTCGAACCGAATGAATGTCTTCTGTAGAAAAGCAAGCAAACAGCGGCAATGGAGAAATGCGAGACATATTGTTTTCGGACATCCGATATAGGGAATTCTGTAAATTGGAAGAATACTCCTTGTATCTTTTCAGACCAGAGGTCAACGGACGACTGTTCTTTTTCCTGCTTTTTTTCACAAGTGACAAATCCTCAAGTGCGAATATGTTACCATTAACTCTTGAAGATTCGTTGTCAAAAAAAGAAAAATGAATTTGAAGTGGTTTTTCAGATAATATAGCACTATCTATAATCTGTTCGTGAAAATCTGACAAATCAGGACAAATCCATCTTGTGTTCTCATCGCTAAAACCTGCAAAAAAGGAACTCAAAATGTATTTGCATCCTTTCAACACCGATGTCTTGCCGCTGGCATTGTCACCAATCAACAGATTGATACCTGGTTTCAGTTCCATTGCGAAGTTTTGGAAGCATCGAAAGTCTATAAAATGTACAGATTTGATCATAAAGCATATATTAATTTGCAAAGATACAACATTTTCATTTTGTTGTGGATATTAAATATAAACACCTTTCTATTTTCTTTTTTGTTTCCCTTTCTTCCCCCACCTCACATTCCCCCGGGGCGGGTTCGGGGGTGGCCGTGTCAAAAAAACGACCGTTTTAACACTATAATTAACCGCGCAAAAGTACGAAATAAAACTCATTCCCGTAACGGCATTTTTCGGTTATATGGCGGTAAGGAAAACGATGGAAATACTGGGGAAAAAGCGGTGAAAAAAAGAAGATTGGAAGGTCAATTCACTTTGTCATTCACCTTCCAATACCCGCCTTTGTTGGGACAGGGGCGAAGAAAAGATGACTACTTTGCCGCGGCGGCGAGAATCGTCTTCAGCCAGTCGCACAAAAACAATGGAACATTTAGTAGATTATCGCTCATTTTCAGGTTTTTCAATGATAGTCTGACTCGTATTTCCGGCGCATATTTTTCCTGATATACCTTAAAACTTTGTCCCGAGATGTTGCCTTCGGCCTTAACCTCAACAGGACATATCTTTATGCCGTCTTGTATGAGGAAATCGACCTCGGCCTTGTTGCCCGTCAGAGTCCAGTAATGTGGCAGATTATAACCTTGGGCAAGCAGTGAGCCAAGCACGAAATTCTCTGCCATTGCGCCCTTGAATTCCTTAAGAAGATCGCCTTTGGCAATAACGGCTTCGGGCGGCAGTTCGGCCATAGTACGCAAAATGGCCTGGTCGAGCATATATATCTTAAATGCGGTGGTGTTTTCGTAATGTTTGAGTGGAAGTTGCGGCGTTTCACAAACATATATTCGATATACCATTCCCGATAGCACTAACCAATCGAGGGCAGATTCGTATTCACGGGCTCGTGCCCCTTCCCTTACGACTTTAAAAACGAATTTCTTGTTTTCACGCGACAGCTGTGAGGGTACGCTCCGCCAAATCTCCCTTATGCGTGGAATGTCTCTTGCATCAATATGTTTGGTGAAATCATATTCGTATGATCTCCTCAACTCATCAAGGTCTGTCTCAATCATTTCCATCCCGGCACCATCAAGCATATGGCTACACGGCTTGGGCATTCCCCCACACACTTGATATCGCCGATATTGTTCGGTAAGTTTGTTGAAGAGAATCTCCGGAAGGGGTTCCAATGTACTGAGTCGCGACTCCGTTTGCTGCATAAGATTGACATCGCTCATCCGCAAATACTCACGAAATGTCACAGGATACATTTCAAGGAAACTCACTTTGCCGACAGGGAAGGTGTCGTCGGTTTCCGCAGTGTCACCCTTGACTTTTTTTCTGTTAACAGCCACTCCGAGCAGGGAGCCAGCGGCAATGATATGGTAACGAGGCGCATCCTCTTTGAAGTATTTCAGCGAATTGAGTGCCGTCTTACATTCTTGAATTTCATCGAAAAAAATCAGTGTATCCTCTTCAATAAGTGGGACATCCGTGTAGAGTTCTAACTCTCCCAAAATTCGTTTTACGTCTTTTGTTCTCTCAAAGATGCCTTTCAACTCTGTCTGCTTGTCAAAGTTGAAAATTGCCGTATATCTGTAATGTGTGCGACCAAACTCGGTGATGGTCCACGACTTGCCAATCTGCCGTGCTCCCTGGAGGATTAACGGCGAACGCTCAATACCGTTTTTCCAAGCTTCCAGTTTTGATATGATTTCCCTTTCTATAATCATCTTGCTGTCAAAAATATTTCGACTGCAAAAATAATAAAAAAAACGACAATCACACTTTAGGTCGTAATTATGTGAGAAATATCACATAATTACGACCTGATATGTGCTGTTTTTCATTTATAAACAAGGAACATCAGTTAAACGGTAACTTTTTTGTGAAATGGAAGAAAAGCGGTTATCCATCGGGCGGAGCTTTCACCTTCCCAATACCTCCTCTTGTCGGGACAGGGGCGAGAGCGGATATATCTTTCACTTTTCAAATCGCAAGTGCTTCTCGTCGGGCGAGGCAAAAGCATTGCAGGCGTACAAATAATCCGTCATTTCTTGGAATGTGCGCCCATATAGGGTACTGCTGAAATGGTGCAGGAGTTCCATCACTTTGATAAAGGTTTTAGGTTCTCCATTCCTGCTCAACTTACGCAGAGCCAACAGATAATCTTCGCGATAGACATTAGGAACGATGATTCGCGCTTCACTCGCACGAAACAGTTCAGCATTCATCATCACACGCGCGATGCGTCCATTGCCGTCATTGAATGGATGCACCTCACTGATGAGGAACATCATATAGATGGCTTTAGCTAATGGCGATGTCAACGCGGCGTAATAACCGAAACCAGCGTCCAACGTCCCTAACACGCGCGCTACATCTACAAAGTCAGTGTTGCCGGCACGATTGTTTTTTTCTTTCAGTCGACCTGGATTCAAATCGGGCCGTCCCGCCATTAATATCGCGTGTCGGTGGCATAAGAGTTGTATCATTTCCTGCGAACTTGCCGGATACCGCATCATTTCGCTACGATTGGAAACCACGCGGAACGTTCCTAAAATGTCGTGAGAATCTTCGCTACGCTTTGCTATCGGAAGCCCCGTTTCAACAATCTGCTTTGCCTCACTCAGCTCAAATTCCGTCCCCTCTATGTAATTGGAGAAATAACTTTCAAAGAATGCAAAATCACGCTCTGCTTCTTCAGTCAGCAGGCCAATAGGACGAGGCACGAAATATTGCTCCTGCAAAGCATCATACAGCGTTTCAAATAGATGCAACCGTTTTTCGTCGTATGGCATTCCCATAGCGGTGGCTTTGGCTGAAGATGATGTGAGCACCTCCGTCGAATGCGTTGACAGCAAAGCAGCGATCAACAAGTTGAGTTTTTCAAACTCTTTCATCATTCCCAATCGTTCTGCCGTCTGCCGCAATGTGTCACGATACTCGTTCAAAGCCGGCTCGCCACCAGCCACCAACACATTTTCCAGCTTGCGTTCTATCACCGCAACATCCAACACTTTCGATTCATCACCAGACTTGCGTGATGATTGCAGATTTTCTAACATCCAGCGGAACTCACTCGCAATAAACATCTTACCATACTTCATATCCTTCACATCCGGAGCGGGGCCTTGCAATATGGTAATGACAACTCCTGGCAAGTCGGTGACTTTGCGACTGAATTTACCTGTCAAAAAGAAATGTCCTGCCGAAGTCAATCGCATTTCGTTTGCACTCCGATGACTGATAATTGTATTCGGGAAACGCCACATTAAGATGCTCAGAATGTTGCGACGGACAATATTTTCCGGGCTATCCAATAAGTTGGTAGTATAGAGACGAGGGGCAATCTTTCGTAAGATGCCTTTTTTCAATAACTTACCAATCTGATGCGAAACATCCGTGTTAGAAGTGGCAAAAACGATTTCTTTATTTAAATCAATGGCGTTGTTCATACAAAAATTTCATAATAGAGAATGCAAAATTACAAATTTTTGCGATTAAAAACGATGAAAATACAAATTTTTGCGATTATAATTTTCTATCCACTTCCCAATACCTCCCCTTGTCAGGGCCGTGGCGAGAGCGAATATATCTTTCACTTTTCAAATCGCAAGTGCTTCTCGCCACCAACAAGAAAAAGTACTTGATCCGTTTTGTACTTGATCCGATACACTTTACTTTACCGGACACTAATATTTCCTTTCAAAAAATGGCATAAAAAAAGAAGACTAACTTTCATTAGTCTTCTTTTCAAGGGCGGGCCGGACGAGGCTCGAACTCGCGACCCCATGCGTGACAGGCATGTATTCTAACCAAACTGAACTACCGGCCCTTATTGTCTCGATTGGAGATTGCAAAAATACGCTTTTTTCAATTTGTGTCAACCCCTTTTGAATATTTTTTTATTATTTTTTTCTACGCTGAAAATCAATTATTTATCATTGATTTTGGAATAAAAAATCGGAATTTTGCTGCCCTTTTGCGAATTATAGCATTTATTTTTCGGAGTTTTTAGCGCAATTGATGACAATTTCAGCTGCTCGGGAGGACGCGCCTCGCCCACCCAAACGTGCCAAAAGGGCTTCATAATCCCTCGTCATTTTCTCTTTCGTCACCGAATCATCCAATATTTTGTCCAATTCCACTTTCAGACGCTCCTTCGTCAGGTCCTGCTGGATGAGCTCGGTGACGACCGGCGCGTCCATCACCAAATTCACCAACGAAATGTAACGGATGGTGTCTTTTGCCACCGCCTTGGCAATCTGGTACGAAATGGCGCTGGTACTGTAACAAACCACCTGCCGCGTGCCCAAGATGGCCGTCTCCAACGTGGCCGTCCCCGAAGTCACCAAAGCCGCCTCCGCATTCAAAACCAACGGATAAGCACTCCCGGAAACCGTCTTCACGCCCGTCCGAACCATATAAGTATCATAAAGCTCCTTCGGTAACCACTTGACCGTGGAGACAACAAATTGATACTGAGGATAATCGTTCACTACTTGCAACATTGTCGGGAGAATCTTGGTGATTTCCTGTTTCCGACTTCCCGGAAGGATGGCGATAATGGGACGTTCATCCAAACCATTGTTTTGACGGAAATTTTTCACGTCGTCACTTTCACGAATGGTTTCATCAATCGCATCCAACAGCGGGTGCCCGACAAAATCCGCCTCGTAACCATATTTTTTATAGAAATCTTTTTCAAACGGAAGAATCGGCATCACGTGGTCGCAACAACGTTTGATTTTGTGGACGCGGCCGGTTTTCCACGCCCAAATTTGAGGAGATATGTAATAGACCACCTTGAATCCCTGCGACTTGGCCCAGTCCGCAATACGCAAATTGAACCCGGGATAATCCACCAATACGACGACATCGGGACGAAATTGCAGAATATCTTTTTTACAAAAAGCAAGATTTTTCAAAATCGTACGAAGGTGCAAAGCCACCTCAACGAAACCCATAAACGCCAAGTCACGATAGTGTTTCACAATTTCACCCCCCTGCGCCGCCATCAAATCACCGCCCCAACAACGGAACTGCGCCTGTGAGTCCTGTTTGGCAATCTCTTTCAACAAATTGGAAGCGTGCAAATCCCCTGAGGCCTCACCCGCTATCACATAATATTTCATAACAAAATGATTTTCAACTATTTTTAATAATAATTTCTTTTCAAAAAGCAAGAATTATTTTGCCCGCTTTTTAAAACTGTCAATGCCCACCTTCAAAGAAAAGACGTGAGAATATTGGGCAATCGAAAGATTTCCGATATCGGTGAGCGCATAATCAATAGTAACTATCTTCTTGATACACACTCCGATGCCCAGATTGATTTGCAAAGTGGTGCGTTTTTTTCCATCGAAATCGGCTTCCTGTTGGAGATTCCCGATTCCCGCACGAATGGCAACGATTCGTTTATAGGCGAACTCCATTCCAAAATGCGGATCCATACTTAGGACATTGCTGCGAATGAGCGTGTTCCGTTTGCCGTCGAACGTACAGTCAAAATCAAGGGCGAAAGTCGCATTGAAACCTTTGCCCAATTCCACATATTTGGCCGCACCAATCAACAATTTAGGGAGAGTGAGTTCCAAGGAGTTTTTCGGAATCTCGTTTCCCGTCTGTTGGAAAACCTCCACCACGCGGTCAGTCAGGTGGTAGCTCCACGCATTGAAAGTGGAGGTCGCGTCACGAAGGTTAGCCCCGACGTGCCAACCTTTTGTCACATAATGAACGCCCACGTCCAAACCAAAACCCCACGAACCGGCAAAATCGCCTACGGTACGACGAAGGATTTTGACATTCCCTCCCACCGATAATCCGGCAATCTGACGGAAGTTGTGTGCATAACTTAGAAGGACGGCATTGTCGGCAGAGGAAAAATAGGAGATTCTGTCATAGTCAATATTCCCCTGATTGTCAATCAGTTCCGTCGTATTCATAATATTATCCACACCAAAGCGGATATAGGAAACGGCAACGGTAGAAGTGGAGTCGATTTGGTAAGCGATGCCACCGTAATCATACTTGGCGATGCCGGCAAAATACTCCGCGTGCATCAAAGCCAATTCGTGCTTTTTGGTCATTTGCGACAAACAGGCGGGGTTCCAGTACGCCGCCGTGACGTCATTAGCGATGGAGGTCATCGTGTTCGACATCGCCAGTCCCCTCGCACCAAGTCCCAACGAAAGGAACTCATTGCTGTACTTGGCCGTCTGCCCGAAAGCGGAAGGGAAAGCAATCAGCAACACGAATGCGATGAGAATGGCCCGTCTTCTATTCATCTTTGACTTTCACGTTAAATGAAACCACCGTCTTGCCTTTCGGCGGAGTTTTTTCACCCAACGGCATCAGCTCAATGCGGTCAACTGAAATGCCTTGCGTTGACAACACACTTATAATCTGCTGATTACGTTTGTCGATATTGGCATTGATTTTTGCATCCAACTCGGCCACGTCATACAAGGCGACACATTTTTTATAAATATCGCCAACGACCGGACTGTCAAGCAAACGTCCATCCACGTACTCCTCAAAATGCGGGTCACGATCTTGCGTTGCAACAACGGCATTAAAGAGAGCTTCGTCGGCAAGTCCCATCTGACGGCAAAAATCCATTTTAGCGGCAAAGGTAGCGTACGCAGCACGATTCTCCTCCCAATTCAAAGACTGTTGCACTTGCAAAATCAGTTCCGATTTTTCATTCAGAACCTCGGCAATTTTGTTCAAATGGTCATCGGCTTCACTACCTAAGCCGTTGGGACGAATATCGTACAAAATATCGGCAAAAGTATCAGGTGATTTTCCTAAATTTTTAAGAATCAAGTCAATAGGAGCAGCTGCAATCTTCACAATGAAATTGCAAAGGGTTTTGAAGATGATCTTTCTATACGAGAAATTCGGGGAACTAAGGTCGCCCTGGACGGGAAGGTCGAAGGCAATCTTTCCTTTACGGTCGGCAAGCACATAAACCGCCGCACGCAACGGAATGTTGAACTCTTTCGGGGCATTCTTAATCTTCTTATCAACCACACAATTGTAAATGTCAAGACGATTATTACTTACAATATTATTATTAACGATGCTACTGTGGTCTGCAAAAGAGAGGACGCCATCACTAATCGGATGTGCCAGATAATGAACACTATACGGAGAAATGTTTTTCAGTTTGAAATTTTTCAAAAGCACACCGATTTTTTGATTGGTCAAATCAGCCAGATTTCCGTCCCAGTTGGCAGTAAGTTGCCCCGTCTCAGCGACGAGCGCGCTGACTTTCACCGAAATAGGACCATTCATTTTGAAATTCTTTGTTTCAAAATCCAAATTGGTAATCGGAATGCTGACGGGTTCACGGAGCGTGTGGTCATTGTATGTAAAACTTGAGTTTTTCAAAGATAACTCACTGATTACAAAATCCATCGGAGCGGAGGAAGCCGTTTGCGATGAAGTGTCCGAAGCCGTTTCTTTCGAATCACTGGAAGCCGACGGTTCGTCCGAAGCGAGCAGCCAATCCAGCGTATTGCCATTATTGGCAATATCATAGATGAAATTGGCGCCTTTCAATTCTATTTTATTGAAATGGAAAACGTTTTCTTTAACATCAATCTTATTGATATCCACTAACATATCACCGATTTTTGCAAACGTTTTTCCTTCATTTTTCGCTTCCGTGGCAAAAACATCTTGAAGACGAATCGTTCCGTCGGCCACGATTTCCAAAATGTGGTCGAGATTACCGACGACGTTCAAATCGGTTGACAGTTTTCCACCAAACTCACCCAGATTAACAAACCCCTTGACGTAGGGTTCAACGGACGAAATATCGAACTTGTTCAACTTGACATTCAGATTGTACGAGTTGGTTTCCAAGGCATACAACATCTTGACAGTCAGGCCACCGCCGTTGTCAAACTTGAGGTTGAGCCCGACGTCGGTATCTTCGTTGGTAAAATAAATTCGCGGGATGGCAACGGCCAAGTCATTGAATTTAAAGCAACTGCCGACAGCCAAGTCACGATAGACGGCATCTCCATCTTGCAGGGTGATATTCTGCAAGTCGATGACCCACGTGCTGGGTTCGTCATCTTCCTCTTTCGGTTCGTCGGACTTGTAGAATTCGATGATGTCGGTAAAATTGAAGCGGTCGCCATTTTGCAAAACCACGACGTCCGGAGCGACGAGGGTGATTTCTGTCAGGCGTACCGTCTTGGAAATCAGTTTCCAAACGTTGGCGTTCACGCGGAGCATTTTGAAAGTGACAAAGACATCTTTGTCGTTTTCTTCCAATGCCTTGAAGCCCTCAATCGTCACCGTACCTGTAAAAAGATTGATACGGAGATCGTCCATCGTGACGACGCGGTTGCAAAGTTCCTTACTGTGTTTTTCAATATAATGATGGGCGATGGGCGAAATCAGCACGGCCACCAAAAGGAAGAGGGCGACGAGCGACCCGACCACGATTAAAATGATTTTAACCGGTTTCTTCAATTTGAATTTCATAAGTTTTCGCAAAATTTCAAGCTAAGGTCAAGACTTTTAATATGATGCGTCAAGGCACCTACGGAAATAAAATCGACGCCGGTTTCAGCATACTGGCGAAGGGTCTGTTCGGTAATGCCACCGGAGGCTTCGGTTTCATACTTCCCATCAATGATTTTCAATGCTTCGCAAATTTCCGGAACGGAGAAATTGTCCAACATAATGCGGTCAACGCCGCCGTGCGCCATCACGCGCTTCACGTCGTCAAGTGAACGGGTTTCAATTTCGATTTTCAGGTCCAGATTCCGCTCCTTCAAATAGGCGTGCGTCCGGTCGATGGCTTTTTCAATGCCGCCAGCAAAGTCAATATGGTTGTCTTTCAGCATCACCATATCGAAAAGTCCGAAGCGGTGATTTTCAGCCCCGCCCACCTTCACGGCGTATTTTTCAAAGTAACGCATATTCGGCGTGGTTTTGCGGGTATCGAGAATGGTGGTTTTCGTACCTTTCACCATCTCCACATAGCGATGGGAGGATGTCGCAATCCCGCTCATCCGTTGCATAAAATTCAGGACGGTACGTTCGGCTGTCAGCATACTTTGCACGGAGCCGGTAATTCGGAACGCGATGTCGCCTTTTTTAATGACATCCCCGTCGTGAAGAATCTGCTCCATCCGGATTTCGGGATCGATGATTCGCAATACATCCTTTGCGACCTCAATACCAGCGATGATACCATCTTCTTTTACAAGAAGTTGCATCGAACCCTGATGTTTTTTATCAATACAAGAAAGGGAGGAATGGTCACCATCACCTACATCCTCCAAAATACTCTGCCGTATGATTTCTTCTCTCGTCATAACTACTCGTTTTTCGGAAGTGCCTTAAAACGAAGGACTTCATTGTTCTTAACGCGGACAATCAAAACATCGCCGACAATGACGTAATTATTGATTTGGCTTTTCAATGCTTTAGAAAAATCTTTTTCCACCGTCATATTGTCACACAATTTCTTAGTGGAACCGCGATATTCGATGCTAATATTCTCTTTATTAACGATGTAAGAACCGAAGAAGCTGTTACAACCGAGAGAACCGGAGAAGGAACCGTCCGGAGCAAACACGATAAAAGGAGTTTCGGGCGACTCTTCAATTTCCTTGCAATCAATGTAGGTCAATTGCCATTTGGTTTCACAAAGAGGTGAATTGGTAGAGGTCGTTTTTTGTTCAGTTTTGCAAGAAAAAGCGCAAACCGTCAGTGCGACGAAAAACAAAATCAGTTTTTTCATAACAATTATTTTATTGATTTTGAGAATGATACATTTCACAGATTTCTTCAATATAATTCAAAAGTTCATCACGGCCTGTTGTATTTTCCGCCGAAGTGAGAAAAAATGGCGGGAGTTCTTCCCACGTTTCAAGCATTTTTTCTTTAAATGTGGCCACATTTTGACCAACTTTTGATTTTGATATTTTGTCCGTCTTGGTAAAAACGACGGAAAACGGGATTCCATTTTCACCCAGCTTATTGATGAAAGCGATGTCATTGGCTTGTGGTTCGAGGCGGGAGTCCACTAAAACGAACACCAACTGGAGGTTTGGCCGGAGGTTAAGATAATTGTCAATCATTCCAACCCACTTCTCACGCATCGTCTTTGAGATTCCGGCATAACCATAACCGGGCAAATCCACCAAGAACCAGTTGTCATTGATTACAAAATGATTGATGGTCTGTGTTTTTCCTGGTTTGGAAGAAGTTTTTGCCAACCCCTTGTGGTTAGTCAACATATTGATGAGGGAAGATTTTCCCACATTGGAACGGCCAATGAAAGCAAATTCCGGGAAATCGTCGGTTGGACATTTGCGCCAATCGACGACACTTTGCAAATAAGTAGCTTTTTTTATAATCACTTTCTTCTTCTTTGGTAAGTATTGATATGTCTGTTTATTTTCTTTTCGTACATATCCTTGATTGTCAAAAGGATAGCAATTTCCTCAACTTCACCGAATTCCTCGTTGGCGGAGGCGCCGAAATATTGCATCGTAGAGGAGAGGGACATATACGCCTTAATTAACGGCGGGATAGTGGTTTTTATTTCTAAAATATTTTGGTTTAAGATTTTAAAATCTTCAGCAACCGTTCCGGCGGTAAAAATCTCCTTTAATGGCTTTTCCGACTTTTGTGTCGGGTGGAAGGGCTCTATCAAGGAAGCATCCCCGGGAAAATATTTCTCCAAGAAATTAAGAATCAAATTTCGGGCCAACCGATTGTAACTGTTGTACATCGTCATTTTACCGAAGAAAAACTCCTGTTCCGGATAATCAACGATCAGGGTTCCCAAGCCATCCCACATATTGTCCAGGGAGAAGAGTCCCAAGCGGGAATTGGCAGTAGCCTGATACTTTGGTTGGACGAAACTGCGTCCAAGTTCGATACTCTTTTGCCACTGATTATCAATGAATTTACGAGAAAACTTAAACAATTTGGAACAAGGAGTGTGCGGATAGCCGTTTTCGTCCAAAGGGACATCGCAACCTAGAATAAACCGGTAGGCGCTGACAATTTCCTGGTCATTTTCATTCCAAACAATCAGTTGCTTAAAAGGGTTTTCCCCGAGATCATATTCGTCAATATCGACTTTGTTTCCCGTTCCTCCGCCTGCCGTCCGGAAGGTAAACTCACGCAAGCGCCCAATCTCCTGCATAACATTCGGAGCATTGTTGGCATCAACCATATATATGTCATTGCCGACCGCGTTGGTTTTTCGCAAAAAACGCTCTTCGGTCAACTCCGACTTAATAAGTTTTCTATCAATTGGTTTTATAATGTTTTCCATACTATTCTGCTCGGAGGGCATAGGTCTGGTCTTTCAACCAGGCAGCCCATTCCTTGTTATCTTTTTCTTCTGTAAATACTTTGTAAGATATTGGTTTGCCAAATGTTACTTGTAAATTATTACCTTTTTGGCGATACATTTCATCCACCAAATAGAGCATTTCGATATTAAATTTGATTCCGATTTTTTTTCTGAAACGGGACAAATTGTAAAAGAAGTTGCTGTTTTTTCCATCAAAAAAAGCCGGAACGATGTCTCTTTGATACTGTTTGGCCTTGGTGATGATGGTCTGTTTCCATTCCAAATCGCGGATGACGCCACCTTTTTGCTTCCGAGAGCAAAGCCCAGCGGGGAAATAGATAATCAAATCGTCCGAAGCGAACGTTTCGTTGAGCATATTCACCGCATTCCGATCCATACTTCCGTGCTTGTTGATAGGAATAAAGACACCTTCCATCGGCTTGACGTTCATCAGCAAGTCGTTGACTGGGAACTTAATGTCGGAACGATATTGTCCCATCAAACTAACATAGCACATACCGTCCAAGCCCCCCAACGGGTGATTGGAAACGATGATGTAACGACCTGTCTTGGGGATGTTTTCTTCATTTTTAACCGAAAGCGTTGTCCCCAACATTTTTACGACATTGGTGGCAAAATCGAGCGGGTTGTCGTCGCTATGAACAGCCAGAAATTCGTTCATTTCCTCCTGATGAATCGTACGTTTCAACCAACGGAAAACGAACTTGGGAATTCTTCCGTACCATTTCGGGCTTTTAGCCGCAACTACCTTTTCAACATCGATACTAAATGCCATCTTTTACTCTTTAACGATTTTGGTTGTACCGACAACTCGGTTATTATCAATAACTTTCAAAATATAGATTCCTTTTGCAAGCCCATTAACATTCACTATCGTGCGGTCTTCGTCCAACAAACCGTTTGTTACCATACGGCCCATTGTATCAAACAGTTGATAGTTTGGCATTGAAGCAAGGTTGCTCACATTTTCCATCAAAATGGAAAAATTGGAAGAAGCAGGATTCGGATATACGGAAATATTTGGAGAAACTTGCGAATAAGCGGCGACGCCAGAACTTTCTACCAACGAAATATTGTCCAAATAGACGTGGTCAAGAGTATAAATGATGAGGTCGCCTGCAATGCACTTGGCTTCAAAACTCAAACTGTGCTTTCCACCGGCAAATGAAGTCAGGTTCAAGCTACGGCGTGTGAATGGGTCGTCCGACGGGGTCGTCGGCGTGTAATTCTCCCCAACTTGCTCACCATCGACAAGAACACGCATCATACTTGACATAAGCAAATCAAGTCCGGCTGGAATAGAGCTACCCAACATTTGTTCATAAACGGTTTTTCCAGAGGTTTGTTTCAAATCAAAAAGGACGGAGAGTTCTGCATAGTCCGTTGCATCGGCACAAAACGTCATTTTCGAATTCATTTGAGGATTGGTAGTCCACCAGTCATCCATAGAGGAGGGGAACTCCAAATTGGAATAATATTCCAAAATGTTTCCACCTGATATCTTAGCCAGTTTACCACCATTGTAACCGGAAAGGGTACCGACGTTAAGTTGCGAATATTCACCTACTTCTGTAAAATAGTAGGAAGCCATTCCCGACTCATCAAAAGTCATACACTCCAATTCATTCAACGGGGTCGGGTTCTTGATGGTTGCCGAACGCACATTGTCGCTTGCGTCCAAATCACCGGGGTTAAGAGCGAACACACGCAAGGTATTACTGGCGATTCCCGTCATATCGGCGAGCGTTTCAAACGTATAAGACAACGTGTCTTCGAACGTAACGGTCTGATCCAAATGGATATATTCTACAATCGTATCCCCAGAATTCAATTTGAAACCGACACGAATGGAGTCTCCAGCCGCAATGCTGTCACAAATGTCGAAAGCGTAGCGCACCGTCACAGGCTGTTCATCCAAAAAGCAACCGGATTTCGGTGACAGAATATCAACTACGTGAATATCAGAATTTTGATAAACCAAATTGGAGAAAACATATCCTATAAGACTATCCGTATAAGCTTCTGCAAAACTTGGTTTCACATAAACGGAGAGGGAATGTTCACCGGTAGCAGAAACGTCTATCGTAGAAGGAAGTGTAATTTCAAAAGGGAGACCGGGAGTTAAATCCTCAGAAAGAAGAACCGTATCAGAAATGGTCACGTTCCCGTCCAACACAAGACGGACATTCAATGGCGTTCCAGCAGCCAACGGATTTTCGCACGAATTGTGCATAAGTTCCAATGTGACAGTTTCTTCTGAGCCAAGAGCGCAATCCGTAGCCGGTGAAAGCACATCCAAGACATAGACATTGGTATCGGAAAAACCGTATCCAACGCCCACGGCACGCCACGCAGCTGCTACCGCGTAAACTTCGGGAGAACACTCGCCGTAAAGGTCGGCGGCAACCAACAAAGACAATTCACAAGCCTCTTCATAATCCGATGTTTCAACCAAATTTTCAGTCAAAGTATAAAAAGCGATGCTGTCAGCTTTGTCAATTCCGATGGGAGAAACTTCATAAGCGGTTCCGTGATCGTTCACGCCACTTCCTCCGACAGAAATGAGGTAAAACCAATAGTTGGCGGGACCGCTGTTGGTATGGACACCACCGTTGTCAGATTCGTCTGACACCCAATAGGTTCCCATATAGGTATCAGGATTTTGGTACGCATTAGGATTAGACATATCGCGGAAGGGGGTTCCGAGTTCATCACCGATAGTCCATTTCAACGTGTCGCTGCCGAAATAGGAAATGGCGACACCGAACATATCGCTGAAGGCCTCATTCAGAGCCCCTGACTCGTATTCATAAATCAGATTGGCGGTATTTTCAGTAAGTCCGTGGCTGATTTCGTGACCGCAAACCGTCAAAAATGTAAACTCGTTTCCATTCGTGCCATCCCCGTAGTACATAGCGCCTTCGCTCCAGGCCGCATTTTCAATATTACTGCCCCAGTGAACGTAGCTCAAAAGCTGGAGCCCCTGATTATCGATACTGTTTCTATTAAATTTCTGATAATAAAAATCATACGTTTTTTCAGCGCCATAATGAGCTGCATTAGCGACACGGTCTCCATCAAAAAAGTTATCTGTTTCTACCACATCAACAGCTTGATCGACGGGAATTTCAAACAAGGAGCCAGCGTGATTCAATGAGCGAGTGTAGATACCATTCCCCTCCCCGCGCGAAAATTCGCGAAGAACAAACTGATTAGGGGCAACGGAATCAACGGTAATGGTTTGCGTGCCATTATAGCGAGTAACCGCCTGAACTTCTACGTTAGCGTTTTGATTTTTTTTTACACTCTTTAAAATTTCACCGGTATAGGCATCAATGTAAAAAATACGTGTTTCAAACGGGTCAATCGCGAAGACAGAAACTTCGTAAGCAAGACGGTAATTCTCTGATACGGAAGAGTGATTTTGATCAAAGAAAATCAAGCGAGGTGTCGGATAATAGGTTGCTTTTTCGTCGTTACGAATCATTTTCAAATCTTGTTCCAACGATTCATTTTCCCAAGCATACTTGGCAGCTCCCATCTTAGCGATGGCGGTTTCAACAGCAGTTGTCCCATTCACAGTTGGCGTAAAAGGTTGCGAAAAATTTCTCACAAACAGACCATTAACATACGTCACAACGCCATTTTTCTCGTGCAGGACGAGTGTTGCTCCTTCAATAGGAACTCCGTGGAACTGCTGAACGTAACGATAGGTCTTTACGCCATTATGCTCCGCGGTTTCTTCTTTCAGCACAAATTCATCGGAAGAAGAAAGGCCTAATTCCTTCGTATAGGTAGTCAAGAAAGTATTTGCCGGAATCTGATATTCCGGTTTGATTACTAAAATTCTTCCTTTGGATTTGATGGTTGCTATCTTCTGAATATCAGAAGAATAGGTTATTTGTGAAGCACCATTTTTTTGTGCACTAACTCCAATTACAAGGAGGAAGAGGCACACAATAATTCCTATTTTTTTCATACAAGGTGATATTTTGTTCATTATAAAAAAGAGTGCAAAAATACACGTTTTTTGCAGAAAATAAACGGTACGATTGTCATTTTTAAGCGACAAAATTTTGCAAACTTCCCCACCTTATGAACTTTACAAACTTTATGAACTTTACAAACTTAATCGTACTTTTGCAGCCACTATGAAGAAAGGAAAGACATTCGCCATCCACACGTTGGGATGCAAACTAAATTTCAGTGAATCATCCGAAATTGCACGTCGTCTCACTGAAGCTGGATTTCAGCAAGAAGAACAACCGGACTACATTTTGATCAACAGTTGCGCGGTGACTGCCGTTGCGGAGAAGAAGGCGCGAAACTTAGCTGCACACTTGCATCGGGAGACACCAAACGGCAAAATTGTTGTCATCGGTTGCTATGCAGCCCTTCGTTCGCAGGAGATTTTGCAATGGCCGGGCGTAGTCGCCACTTTCGGCAACGAGGACAAAATGAACGTCATTCCGTTTTTATTGGGTGACGCCATTCCTGAAAAACCCGATTTTTTCACCTCCTTTTCGTCCAACGACCGAACCCGCTCGTTTCTTAAAATCCAAGACGGATGCGACTACCATTGCACCTACTGCACGGTTTGGAAAGCGCGTGGTGACAGCCGCAGTGACAGTATAGAAAACGTGGTGGCACAAGTGGAACGCATCTGTCATCTCGGTATCAAGGAGATTAATCTAACGGGAGTCAACTTGGGGGACTTCGGAAGAAAAAACGGCAGCAGTTTCTACGAACTCCTCAAGCACATCGAGGACGCGAACTTCCCCACCCGCATCCGGATTTCGTCGATTGAACCGAACCTGCTGACCGACGAGATCATCCGGTTGGCCTCCACGTCCAACGTCATTATGCCCCATTTTCACATTCCGCTGCAGTCACCCAACAACCGGATTCTTGGACTGATGCGCCGTCGGTACCAAAGAGAGTTCTTTGCGGAAAAGGTTCTGAAGGTGAAAGACGCGATGCCCCACGCGTGCATTGCCCTTGACGTCATTGCCGGTTTTCCGACAGAGACGGAAGAAGAGTTCAATGAAGGGCTTCACTTTTTAGGAAGTCTTCCCATCAGTTACTTACACGTTTTCACCTATTCCAAACGCCCAGGCACTATTGCGGCGGAAATGGATGGACAGATTCCTCCACAAACAAAGAAAGCGCGCACTAATCACCTCATCCAACTTTCAGAAGAAAAAAAGATGACATTTTACCACCAACACGTTAGCGAAAAACGCTCTGTCCTTTGGGAAGCCGAAGACAAAGGTGATTTTATGTTCGGATTTACAGACAATTACATCAAAATCAAAACCATCTATGACAAAGAAAAAATCAATACCATAGAGGATGTTTTGATTCAGAAAGAGAATTTGGTTTTCTAACCGAAATAGACGTTTTCCGTCTCCTTTTTCAGTTCTTCATAAAACACCACGTGCGAGGCCTCTGCGTATGGCAATAACCACAGGAAACCTATACCCAGCGTAAGCAGACACAGGATGAACCAACCTATAAAGCTCAAATCCAAAAGGAAGAGATCTGCTTTATGTCCAGACATCATCTGACGGCTGCGTTCAATGCAATCATCGGCTCGCAATTCAGGATGATCCTTAGCGATATAATAAGTCATCGCATACGAATAGCATTTGATAATTCCAGGAATAATCAATAATAACGTCCAAAGGAATAAATATACTTTCGTCAAAAGTGAGACTCCCAATGCTCTCCCATAATTTCCGAATTCATTGAACATATTGGAAACAACGTCTTCCTTTTCCCCCCGGACGAATCGGAGTATAGCAATGCTAAATACTAATTCGAAAGGAATTGCGATAAAGATGTTAAACGGGAATGAACCCGCAGCGCAACTAATCACAAGAAAAATCAACGTTGCCAAAACCGGATTGGTCCAATTTCCACTCAATTCTTCTAAAGCCACATTTTTAATTTCACTGTTTGCTCTCATAATATCTATTTGTTAATCAATAATTCCCACTATTATCTTCTTAAAGAATGATTCAGTTAAGAAGAAATTTCAAGGGTGCAAAAATACTAAAAAAGATGACAATCCGATTCAGTAATTTTTAAGTATGGCACAACCGATGTCGCACCGCAGACACTGTTTCGGTGTGCAATAAAACTTGTAGAGTTCCAACATCGCTTGCGAATAGAGAGCGCTATCGTCGGGGAAACCCGCCTGTACAAAACGCCGAGTCACCACATTGTTTTCAAAAGGGGCTTTCTCCAACAGTGTGAAAGCCTGTTCCTCAATCCTTTCATCACCACGAAACGAGGCATACGCCAACTTGACGGGGACTACCGTGTTGATAATCAGTAGATTCACCGTATTCTGACCAATCTGACAGGAGTGGACTGGTCCGTCACGGCCAAAATGGCGGTGCGTTTCCCAATACGGATTCGGGACAAATTCAGAAATCTGGCCAAGCACTTCCGCACTTTCACAATTCAGCAATTCGTCCATCAAATCGGGGATACGATACAGACATTCACTCAATTGTGCCAGCCGCAGACAAGGAAAGTTTTGCGGGCGAAGTCGCAGCAAATTCCACACTTTCAAAGGGATTGACGAAAGTCCATACTTATATCGGAGATAGCGATACTCCGTCTGCAAGGTCGCATAGTACTCGTCATCCGGACGCCCGTCATCCAGCATTCCCGCTTGTCCAAACACGAGGGCATAGACCTGCAACCGCGAATCCTTGTGCTTGAGAACGTGTCTGTACGGAAGACTTTTGCCCAGCAAATCGAAAGCATCGGCATTCGTCCGGAAGCCAAAATTGGAAACAAAGCGCCGGAAAACCGCTTCGTGCCAACTATCGTGGCAGGAATGAAACACTTGTAGCACCTCTTGACTTTTTCGTTTGTAACGTTCCACCGCCAGACGAGACAGCCAGCTTGCAAACTGCAACGAACTGATATTCGGCAGAAATGAGCGACAGGGGAGCATTTCCAAACTCTGTGCCAATTGTTCATATTCTTGCAACAGAGAGGGAGAAACGTACTTTTTCAATTCCAAGGTCGGACACGACAGTCCCAAGTCCGTATCATTATCGTACACTACGTGCAGAATCACACTCGCATATTTTTCATCTTTCTGATGGCCGTGCCTAAGCCAATCGGACGAGCGCCAATGAATTTCCACATCACCCACCCACGTGATGTCATCAATTTTAATCACGGCCTGTTTGAAGTCCGGACCGGCGTCCTGATGAGGGAATCCCGTCCGAAGCAAGTGCAACGGTCTCCCGTTCGTCGTCTGCAACCCTAAAACAGAAAGTATCCTATTCTTCCAAAAATAATGAAGGAGCATTTCGTTCATAGCACAAAGTTAAAAGTTCATCAAAAAAGAAAACAATATAATAAATCCTCTTCTTGAATATCAAGCATTTCATTAGTTACAAATTTAATTTTAACAACGCCGCAAAGATATAGTCACAAATTCCGAATTCGCCTGATGTTAGTAACTTTTTTTTCTACTGAACAACAAGCAATTAGAATAAAACGAAAAAGGAGAAGCTGCTAACCTCTCCTTTTTTAAGACTATTTTTCGGATTTTTTGTTGAGAATTTGCAGAAGGTATTCATCTACCCATCCGGACTTTGTCAGCACCCAATCTTTTTTTAATCCAACTATTTCGAAACCGGCCATCTGGAATAGGTTCAAACTTTTCTGATTGGTAATCATAATGTTACAAAATACTTGATGAAGTTTGACGATATCAAACAAGTATTGAACCACCAACTGAACGCTTTCCAATCCGTATCCTTTTCTTCGGTAAGGTTCAGCAATCAGGATGCCGACACCGGCACGACGATGCGGCGGGTCAAAATCAAAAACATCAATTGCACCGACGGCGGCTCCGGTTGTACATTCCTCAATCATCAGCCGCATCTGCCGGTTGACGTATAAATCTGTTGACGACGTTTCAATGAATTTTTCTAAAAGGCACTTTGAAAACGGAGCCATCGTGTTGCTAACTTCCCAATTAGCCACATCATTTTCCCACTCATACAAAAGGGGAAGATCGGACGGTTCCACCGCTCTCAAACGAACCTTTTTCCCAATCATAAATCTATCAATCTTTTGATTACACGCAAGTTATGAGAATACTTTTTAGTATCTCCATTGAAAATCCCTGTAGAATCAAGCGTGTCGATACGGACGCGGCCACTGGAATGGATAATCTTATTCCCGCCACAAACGATACCCACGTGGACGATTCTGCCTTCTTCATTCTGGAAAAAAGCCAAATCACCTGCCTTCGCTTCTTGCACAAAGTCAACGACTTCGCCACAATTCACTTGCTGTGACGCATCACGAGGCAGACTGATGCCAATACTTTTGTAAACGATTTGAGAAAAGCCGGAGCAATCGATTCCGGCGGGTGTGCGTCCGCCCCACAAATACGGACTTTGCAAATAAGAAGAGGCGAACTGCAACAAACGGAGCTGATTCTCGGAATACCCGTCAACGAGAGACAATTCCTGTTCCTGCTGGATGTTAATCATAAAAATGGAGTCTCCCATAATTAAGATTCCGTCCTTGGGAAATGGGAAAGAAGAGCCAATGAAGATGGGAAAAGTGACATTGGTTTCGAATGTCTTGATGAAAAAAAGATAGTCCTTCACGACATATTTCGGGGCATTGAGGTAATCCTCGACATCCAATTCGTGCAATGGATTGTGTTGTTTTTTATCAATCCAGCCTTCGTAACCGCAATCGCAAGTGTGGATTTTATAGCGGTCATTGGTTTCATCAACAATTGAATAGGCATCCCCGAAAAGAAGCTGCGAAACCATCTCAGCTTTTTCAGATGGTTCCGCACGCATCGGAATGACGGACAAATTAGCTACTCCGTACATCGTATTTTCAATTAGAAGGGAAGACCGCTACCGTCGTCGGGGAGGTTTGCTCCGGGAGCTTCGAAGGTCGGTTGTTGCGGTTGTTGGTAAGGTTGCTGCATCGGCTGTTGATAGGGCTGTTGCATCGGTTGCTGATAGGGTTGCTGCATTGGTTGCTGCATCGGCATTCCCTGAGGAGCGTACGGCATTCCCTGCTGCGGCATAGGAGCGTTGGCCGGATTTTCCAATTTCCACGCACGAACATCGGTGTACCATCTTCCATTGAATTCGCGGGACTCGATATTGACGTAAGCGCGAATCATATCTCCAATCTGATAGGATTGAAGAATCTGGATCTGATTGGTCCACAGACCGATACAAACCTTTCGCGGATATTGTTCCTGCGTTTCAACGATGAAATTTTGTTTTTGCCAAGGGCCACGTGCACTTTGGCCGCTTTCGATATCCAACTTTTGGATGATTCTTCCTTCAATAATATTATCCATTTTGCAAATTATTTTATGTATAAAAATAGTTTATTTATTCTTCTTTTTTTCCGATTTATCTTTTCCTCCAAAAAGTGAAAAATGGACATAACGTCTTGGATGTTCTTTCAAATCTTTCACTAACTCATTGACGCTGTTGATGGTTTCATCCACTTTTTTGGCGATGGCGTCATCGGAGACGAGATTGCCGATAGTTCCTTCACCGCTATTCACCTTTGCCACAAGCGTTTCAACTTCTTTTATCGTATTGTTGGCATTCGTAATCACGGCAGCGATGTCCGCCTTAGCTAACGTATCGCTGATTCTATCAAAATTATCCAAAATAGAATTAAGTTCCGGGCCAGCTTCGTCCAACACTTTGCTGAAATTCTCCAATGAGGACACCAGATGGCTGACTTTGGTCTCGTTGGTGGCCAAAATCGAATTAAGGTGACTCGTGGCTTGTTCAATATTGGAGAGGGTGGCTTTCAAATCTTCGCCGCCGCCTTCATTATGAATGATGTCTTTCAGTTCCATACCGATGGTGTCAACGGAAGCCAACACACTGGCTATCTGGCCTTTCATCTCATCAATTCCATCAAGCATTCCACCTTGAACTGCGAACGGTATGGTGTCGCCATCGTGATAAAACTCGGTAGAGGTTCCCATTTCCAGACTCAGCACCTGACTGCTCAGAAGTCCAGGCGACATACTGAGAAAGCGAGAATCTTTCGGGATATCAATATCTTCTGTTAAAACAATAGTGGCACAGATACGAGGCGGGACGGCGCTAATCAATTCAGAAGACTGCACTTGACCGATTTTGTAGCCGGCGAGCATAACGGCAGTATTCTGCTGGATTCCCGTTGAGTTATCCATAATGCAGTAGTAATAGGTCTTCTTGTTGAAAATGTTAATTCCCTTCAAGAAGTTGGCCCCTACGACGAAAACCAAAACGGCTGAGATACACAGCAGAGCTACTTTAATTCTCTTTTGCCGATTCTGTGCATCCTGCGGCGTTTTTTCATTTTTTGCCATAATAAACTATTGTAAATTAGAATTTTACACTAAAAATGTTGCGTCGCAAAGGTACTACAAATAATTTGGAAATCACCTATGAAAATGAAAATTATTTGTTCATTACCGCTTGAACAACCGCATCAATCACGGTGTCAACTTGTTGAGGTGTCAAATCATAATAAACGGGGAGAGAAATCTCGCACGAATAATTACGATAGGCCGTTGGATAATCGTCCATCCGATAGCCCTCGTTTTTATAAAAAGAGAGCATCGGAAGTGGAAGATAGTGAACGTTTACAGAAACTTCGCGGCTGAAAATCCGTTGCAGGATTTCATCCCGTTGCTGTTCGGTTATTCCATTGACTCTCAACAAATAAAGATGATACGAGGTCTTTTTATCTTCTGTTTTATAAACCGGAACTTTGAACTGAGGATACTTTGAAAATGCGCGGGAATAGGCCTCAAAGATTTCGGCACGACGGGCAAGCGTTTCGGAATCGTAGCGTTGCAATTCCACCAGACCGATAGCGGCGAGCACGTCCGTCATATTGCACTTGAAACCGGCTTCCGTCACATCGTATCGCCAATTGCCGATTTGCGTTTTGGCGAGAGCGTCCTTGCTTTGTCCGTGAAGTGACATCACACGCAGACGCTTATAAATCTGCTCATTATCAAATGGTTCCGGAAGATTCAAACAGATGGCGCCACCTTCCGCCGTGGTAAGATTCTTTACCGCGTGGAAAGAGAAAACCGACAAATCGGTCAACGCGCCCGTATGTTTTCCTTTGTAGCTTGCACCGATAGAGTGTGCCGCGTCCGCAAGAATCAGAATACGGCCCAACTGCGTCTGTTCGGGGGAGTTTGCCTTAAACAATTTCTTGATTTCGGGCTCGTTCACCAACGCATTGAGTTCGTCATAATCGCACGGCATTCCAGCAATATCCACAGGCACTATCACCTTCGTCCGGGGTGTGATGGCTCGGCGGACGTTTTCAACATTGATGCAAAAATCATCGTTCACATCCACCATCACCGGCTTGGCACCGCAATGTACCACGACATTGGCAGTGGCACAATAGGTATACGCCGGAACGATTACTTCATCGCCGGGGCCGACACCGAACCAACGGAGCATCAATTCCAAACCAGCCGAATTCGAGTTGACACAAAGCACTTGCTTTATGCCACAATAATCGGCAATCATTTCTTCAAATTTCTTTACACGAGGCCCAGTGGTAATCCAACCGGAAAGAAGGGCAGCAGTTACTTCAGATACAATAAGTTCGTCAACGCGAGGAGGTGAAAATGGAATCATATTCTTCTATTATTAACAATGTTATTCTTTTGTACGAGACAACTTGCGGACTTTATTATCAGCCGACAACTTGGCGAGTTGCTCAATATTGACCGAAAAATTAAAAAAGTTGGGCGTCGCGCCGGTGGCATAATGCGTCCGCGAAAAGCCGAAACGGATAGACTTAATGTCAATCATAAAACCGTAAGAGAAGCCGGCAAGGGTGCGTTTTTGAGGAATGTACATTTCCTGACGGCGGTTATGATTGTATGACAAATAAAGTGAAAGATACTTCACCGGAATAATTTCAATTCCAATCGTCAAGTGCCTGAAAAAGTTATCAAAAAAAAGGGCTGCCTTGGAGGGATAAATTGGCGTTTCCGTCATAGCATCGTACTCCAAAAGCGGATCATTGGTTCCCACATAACGCATATCCCAACAATATAGATGGTGAAGGGACAGATGATAGCGCACGGGGAGAAACTTGAACTTTTGAGAAAAGGCCAGCTGAATATCGAACGGGATTTTTTCAAACTGTCCCGGCACATAATTGACCAAAGGAGAACCGATGTTGCGAACTAAAAGCGACAGCGCGAGCCGTTTTTTTTCATTGATGTAGGAGCCGGCCACATCGACGGCGAGCCCAAACGACTGGTAGGATTCGTATGCCGAATAGATGAGTTTAAGGTCGGCCCCGATGGAGAAGCAACTGTCCAAGCGCCGTCCCCACGCCACCGTAGCCGCATAATCGCCCGCACGGAAATAACCCTGTTCGTAGCCGCTTTCATCCGTCATCGTAAATTTTCCATAATTGACGAACTGCATCGAAAAGGCAAAACTTCCCGCTTTATTGAAAGAGTGGGAATAGGAGGCCGAACCGTACGAAGCATTGGAGAAATAATCCACCGCCGTGACTTCCAACGCCGTATGATGACGCTTGTCAATCAGGGACGGGTTATACAGAATCAGCGACGGATCATCGTCACTGACAGCCAACAAAGTGCCCCCCAAAGCCGCCTGCCGAGCCGACGTATTGTAATCTAAAAAATTGTAAATGTACTTTCCTCCTACCTGAGCGCGTCCAACGAAAGGAAGCAGCAGCATACATATAATATATATTGTATAGGCAGGACGGAGTTTCATTTTGAAAAATTGAAGCGCAAAAGTACAAAAATGTATTTACTTAGAAGAAAAGCGGACTGATTCCTTTATAAAAAAACCAGCGCTTGGCGACACCCTTTAACGATGGAAACCGCGACGGTCACGGCGACGCCCTCTCCTGCCCCGACAAAGCCCATCTTTTCATTCGTCTTCGCCTTCACACAAACAGCATCTTCTCCAAGTTGAAGCAACTCCGCCAAACGAGTACGCATCAGCGGTTTGTAGTCGGCCAACTTGGGCTTTTCCATAATGATGGTTATATCGGCATTATTTACTTTCCAATGATCTTTCTGGAGCAAAGCAACCGTTTTCTGAAGAAGCAGTGTGCTATCAATTCCCTTGTACGCAGGGTCGGTATCGGGGAAATGTGTTCCAATGTCTTCCAAAGCGGCCGCGCCGAGCAAGGCATCGCAAAGTGCGTGAATGACAGCATCGCCATCGGAATGGGCCACGCAACCACGGTCGGAGGGAATATCGATCCCGCCCAAACGCAACGGCAAACCGTCTGCCAAACGATGAGAATCATAGCCGAAGCCAACACGAAAATCCATCGGAATCAGGAACTAATTCATTTGAGTTCTCCCCTGAGATTTGATGTCTTGCTTGTTAAAAGAAGCGAAATCAAATGTCAGAGTGAAACGAAGGGTATTTTCCAACGGATGATGCTGGTCAACCGTGAAAAGGTAAGCCATATCCAAACCGAAAATGCTATAATGGATACCGGCACCTACCGTAATGTACTGACGATTTCCTTTGGTAGGATGTTCGTAGAAATAACCAGCGCGCACAAATAAAAGTTTGCGATAACTGTATTCCAAACCGACGGACCAGTTGACTTCACGAAATTCTTCCAAAGCGCCACCGGGAGCGTCATAGAAAGATTGGAAAATACCTTGTGCTACAGAGACATCCGGATTTTTACCGGCGGCAATAATCGGATTATTTGCTGCATCATAAATGATACGGCCGTTGGTGTCTGTTGCATAAATCGGAGGAGTCGGCACCAACAACTTGTTGACTTCAACACCCGCCATCAACGTATTATGCTGATCAAAATCGACGGCATAACTGATACCTAATTTTAAATTCGTGGGCAGGAAGTCACGGCGAAGTGTTCCAGACGAGTAGGAGATCTTATTACCGATGTTCGAGATGTTCAAACCAGCACGTAACGTGCTGTTCATCTTTCCTTTTCCCAAAGCAAAATCCTGTTGATAGAACAAAGAAACGTCCGCAGCGCCAGCCAAACCGGCATTGGTTTCCTGACCTTCGACGTACTGTCCCGCCGTTAAATTTGAATAGATGAAACGGGGCGTGATAGCGATGGACAATTGGTCAATCAACTTACGGTTGTAGGTGAGGTCAATGGCAAATTCATTCGGTTTCTGATTGCCCATCGGCTGACCGTTATTGTCGGTGAAAGCAATATCTCCCAAGGAAAAATAGCGCAAGGAAAATGCCAAAGCGTCGTTGTCTGTCACTTTCCAATAGGTAGAAAGATAGAGCAAGTTAATGTCGTTCACCAACTTACGGAGCCAAGGGCTGTAAGAGATGGAGACACCGAACTTGTTTTCATTAAAGACATACTTGGACGGATTGTGGTGCTGAGAATTGACATCGGCGGAGGTAGCTGCGCCCATATCACCCATTGCACCGGAACGAGAGTCCGGAGCCACCATCAAAAACGGGACAGCCGTCGTAATCGTATTCAATTCCTGTCCCATATAATTATACTTGCCAATATTTTGAGCATAAGTAAACATACTGCACATAGCAGCAAGCAAAACAATACAAAGTACTTTTTTCATTAAAGTTGAATTAGGTTTTTAGATAAAAAAACGTTTATGCTAAACGTAAAAACGATACCAATATTTTATAGTATGACAATTTTTTCAAATTTTTCGGCCTGTTTTCCATCCGATGTCCGAACCTTCATCCGATACAGGTAGGTTCCCTTTCCCAAACGGTCTCCGTAGTCATCACGCCCGTCCCACGGAATAGGCGAGCTACGGAAACCATCGTTAACTTGCGTCGATTCAATCGTCTTTACCACCTTTCCTGAAATGGTATAAATGGTTATCAGAATATTCAGTTCCGTGTTGGGTTGGTTGTGTTCAAAAAAGAAAGAGGTATTGGTGGTAAACGGATTGGGATAATTGAGAACGTGGTTCAACGTCAGGTCCGCATCATTGGCGACGACGAATTCCAATTCGCTTTCGGAAACATTGTTCAGAATATCCCACGCACGCACTTTCACCTTGTGCGAACCAGGTTCCAAGTCCTCATACAGATACCGAACCGTACCGCAGTTGAAGCTATCGCGTTCCGCCTCGTAATAGTTGTTCAAGACAGTTTGTTTCTCGCCATCAATGATGGCCACTAAGTCGTGACCGATACCGTTGCCCGTCGTATTGATACCGTAATCATCTTTCAACTTCACTAACAGTGTCGGCGACGAATTGACCGTTCCTCCGTTTACAAATTTTTCATCATTCATAAACAATTCCAATTCAGGACCTTTGTCGTCGGTGATGGGCGTGTCACTCATTCCCCCGATGATGGCTTGCGTGTAGGAGCCGGATGCTTCCGCATCCTGAGAAAATGCGTAATAACTCATCTTCCCTGTACCATATATATAATTAATGTCCTTAGGCAAAATGAATGAAAAGCTAAAACGGCCATCTTTAACCGTCACATTTCCTTTGAACAGAATATTCTTCTGGCTTTGAAATTCAAAATAGTAACTGGACGGATCGTTTTGCAACGTGTGTTCGGTTGATTTTTTATCATAAACAGACGGAAGCACGCTGCCATTGAAAGCGGGGAGCATATTACCAAAATTATCTTCAATATGTCCGGAGATGGTAACTTTTGAAAGTGCGCGAAGCGTGTCCGTAAAGACGCTCGTAGCAATTCCGTTGATGGAGTCTGTCACAACGGAATACAATGGGACAGCGAGTTGCATTGCAGGATCGCCCATCACATAAATCATATTCTTTGTATCACCGGCGCCACCGCAAAGATTTTTCGTCATCCGGTTGATTTCACCGATGGTTTGGGGAACGTGATCATTTCTATCAAAAATATGATTAAAAAACGCCAGACCGTAGCTTTCGTTCGTTACCGTAAAAGCGACACGGGAAGTAGTCACCATACCAGCGACACCGCCGTTAGCATTGAGGAACGCCATTTCGGCGGGCGAAAGCAGTGAACGGTCGTACCAGCCAAATTCGCACGCCAACGTCACCATCCACGGCTGGTTGTAGCGGTTTGCCCAATTGCTGATATCGGTCAATTCCAAGACACGTTCGTGCGCCCAACCATTCTTGCCGCCGTGGCCCACGTAAGTAAACAACAGACAACCGGCATTCATTCGATTGTTGATAGCTGCCGTTACCTCTGGATAACGTGCTGAGGATGAGTAAGTCACCTGAGGATAAGCATCCAAATAGATTTTTTCCACATTGATGTTGGCATTGGCGCGTTCCGCGTTGGAAGCCATCGAGTCGGCAGCGACAACGTGCGTAATTCCGTTTTCATCATCGGCCACAAATGTAACAATGTTCTTCCAACTTCCGAAATTGGAAGTGAGCGTATTGGCACCCAAAATCGTTCTTGTAGAATAGGCAATCGTTTTATCTACGGCAATTTGCGCTTGCGATTCCGATGAAACGGGGAAACGGCCTACAGCCACATCTACCATTCCGACAGAGCCGGCTCCGGCATTATCTCCCAAAATTCCAAAATAGTCATCATTCGACCGCATATCATATTCATTCAACGTTGATACGCTCTGATAATTAGGGACATAACATTTACAATTTTCTTCTATAAAACGATAATCGTACGATGGTCTTCCGAAAAGAAGCAAATATTTAGGATAAACCGCATTGGATTTTTCATAAATCATTTTCATATAATCCCTAATTGCGGTAATATCCTGACTGCCGCTGGAGAACTCGTTATAAACCTGTTGCGGAGTCACCACTTTAACCGTTAGCCCGTCGTGAGAACGGCGATAGGCGGCCAACCGTTCCGCCTGATTCAAAAAATCGGGATAGGCCACAATCACCATATCCACCTGACTCGTTCCGTGCAAATCCTGATTGTCCACCTTACCAACGGGTGTTACGGAATAGCAGTCGTTATCAGTAAACGCGACAAACTGCCGAAGCGAGTCCATCGGTGAAACGAAAGAGAAGCTACTCCCTGTTAATGTTCCCACCATCTGGGAAACGGAAGTAAGCTCGGTAACGTCCCAAATTTTCACATCGGACGACATATTACCCATATCAATACGGGCGATACTTCCCGAAGATACCACATCCGGGCAGCAGAATGGAGTCTGGTAACTTTCTTTCCAGAGCTGACACGGCATCTGCCACTCCAAATAATCCAAGTAGCCAATTGACGAGGATGATGGCTTGCTATAAGAAACGGTCACCGAATTTGCGCCACTCACCGGAGAAAGTGAAAAATCCCGTGATGCCGTTTTTGCATAATCGACCGAGGCCAAAGGAGAAACGGAAATATTACCCAATGAAGTTCCTTGTATCGAAACTGAGAAATACGACGACGTGCCCGAGGCCGCTGCAACCGAGGCAGTTAAACGACCGACACCGGTCGCTAAGGACGGGAAACTCAACCCATACGTATAAGTAGTGGTTCCGTCGTAGCGGTCACCGTACCAGCCGCGTCCCGAACCGGCAATGTTCACCTTATCCACTTCGTAAAAGCCATAGTGCATATAGGTAGAAGCCGTCGTCGTTGGAGAAAGTGCCGAGTAGTCCGTTTGCTCAATCCGCCGCTTTGTCCCCACGCCGGCATCCACATTGACAAAGTAGCAAGCGACCGACGAATAGAGATTAAAAGAATGGGTAAATCTCTGATTAGAAGAATTATATTGCCAACTATGCGGGCCATTGGCATAAAAGATAAAGTAGTCACCATCATTAAAAATACCATCGCCGCCATCGTGCATCAGAATCGGAAGTTCCTGAAGATCGTCATAGCGAGAAAGGGCATTGGCCTCTGGAAGCATTCCGCCACCATTTCCGAAAATAGAAATACGGTTGGAGGCGAGTCCATTGAGCGGAACACCAAGAGAACTCAAATCCGCATAAGTCACTTTATAGACGCCAGATTTCGGGACAGAAACTTCGTACCAATTACCCGAACGGAGCACGGAATTGGACGCATACTGATGTGTCCGAGTAGGCGTCGTTTTTTTGTTTGTACCTTGAACGGAGACAGTTACGCTAACCAATTTTTCATAGCCGTTCCCGTTTTTACGAACGGGAAGAATGGAAAGCGCGATATAGTTTTTTTTCTTTTGAGTAACTGCCTTAGCAGAAGCGACGAACTCCGTTTCGCTGAAAGCAGCAGGGACACAGGCCCGTTCTTCCGCGGTCAAGGGTTGAAACTGAAGTTCCGACAGCGTGACTTTGTAATCCGTAAAGGAATCTTCTGCCGGCCATAAATCAAAATAAAGAGGAAGCTGTTCACACTTCGGGTACGCAATTGCGCCAGAAAAATACAAAAGGGAGATGGTTTCATCTTCTGAAATCGTATAAGAGCGAAGAGGTTGCCACTCAAAAACAATATTATTTTGATTTTTTTGTGCTTGAATATCAATATTTTGAAATAAAAACAGCAAAAAAGTCACAAAAGACACCAAAGAAAATCTTTTCATATTCCGTTAAGGAGTTTGTATAACATTTTTGTAAACGATAGACAAAAACTAAAATTGCAAAAAAACAATAATGTTGATAACTTTTTATAAAATTGAACGTATAAGCAACTCATAAAATTGCTAATTTTGCACCCCCTTGATAAAATTGACTAAAAAGTAAAAACTATGAATAAACGAATCGTCTGTTTATGTGGATTAATCCTGTGCGTTCTCGGAAGTTTCCGCTTGTCAGCACAAGACCCGCATTTTTCACAGTTTTATGCAAACCCGTTATATTTGAATCCCGCATTTGCAGGAGCCAACGTCTGTCCGCGTGTCACGGCACATTTCAGGGACCAATGGCCCAACGTGCACGGAACTTACATCACCTATTCCGCTTCGTACGACCAGCATTTTGACAAGATAGCCGGTGGTATCGGTGTCCTGTTTATGGGGGACCATCAGGGACAGGGTGTAATCAACACATACGCAGCAAGTTTCATTTATTCGTACAAATTGAAGATTTCGCGAAAATTCAATATGCGTCTCGCTCTTCAAGCTACCTACCAACAAAAAAGTCTTGACTGGAACAGACTGACTTTCGGCGATATGATTGATCCAAAATACGGTTTTGTTTATGAGACCAACGAAACTGCACCCTCGAAACAGTCCAAAGGGATTTTTGACGTATCGGCTGGTTTTATCGGATATACGAAGAATTTCTATTTTGGTTTAGCCGTCAACCATCTCACGCGCCCGTATGAGGGCTTCATTTCTGTCAGCAGACTCCCCGTCAAATGGACTGCACACGCCGGTGGTTATTTCGACCTCAAACGTCGTAGCCGTAAAAGCCGTTCCTTCGGCGACGTCTCTATCAGCCCGAACATCATTTATCAACACCAGATGGAATTCCATCAGTTGAACTATGGTATGTACCTCAACTACTATCCTTTTGTTGTAGGTATTTGGTACCGTCAAAGCTTCAGAAATCCGGATGCCGTCATCTTTATGTTCGGTCTCCAACACGAAATGATTCGCTTGGCATACTCCTACGACCTCACCGTTTCCAAGTTAGCTAACCTTTCTGGTGGCGGTCACGAAGTCTCCCTTCAATTCCTCTTCCCCTGTCCTGAAAGAAGAGTCGTAAAAAAAGACCTCAACTGTCCTACTTTCTAACCTAACATTATAATATTACAGAAAAAACATCGTTAACTACTGATTAAAAATTTTCAACAAGATGAATAAGATTGCCAGAATTTCAAGTTTGATGCTGATTGCCGCCGTAGCACTTTTGTTCAGTTCCTGCAAAAAAGAGTACTCCAACACAACCGGATGGGAATACAACAATGCTGAAAATGGCGGATTTGAAGTATATCCGTTCGTTGAACAAGCAACCGGTCCCGGACTCGTTCTCATCGAAGGTGGTACTTTCGTTTTCGGCCGTATGGAACAGGATGTTATGTACGATTGGGACAACAATCCGCACCGCGTAACCATTTCTTCATTCTATATGGATGAAACCGAAATCAGCAACCTCGACTATCGTGAATATCTTCACTGGCTGGAAAGAGTTTTTGTTCCTGCTGACTTAAAAACCGTTTATGACAATGCCTATCCGGACGAAAATGTTTGGCGTGAAAAATTGTCATTCGCAGAAACCCAAGTTGAATATTATTTCAAATATCCTGCCTACAACCATTATCCAGTAGTTGGTGTTAGTTGGTTGCAAGCCACGAATTATGCTGCTTGGCGTACCGACCGCGTCAACGAACAGATTCTTGTAGATATGGGCTTCGTAGATTGGAACCCGGATCCGTCACCAGAACTCTATTTCAGCACCGACGCATATCTTACTTACGAAACCTACGAAATGGAAACGGACAATCGTCTTCAAAACATTTCAACGGGTGACTATCGTAACGTAAAGATGGAAGATGGTATCCTTTTGCCGAAGTATCGTCTCCCCACCGAAGCTGAATGGGAATATGCTGCTTACGCATTGATTGGCAATACGTTGAATGAACGTATCCTGGAAAGAAAACTTTATCCGTGGAACGGTCACTACACCCGTACGGACGATAAACATTACTACGGTGATTTCGTTGCCAACACTCGCCGTGGCCGCGGTGACCTTATGGGTGTCGCCGGTTACCTTAACGATGCTTCCGATATACCAGCCCCCGTTAATTCATACTGGCCCAATGATTACGGCCTCTATAATATGGGCGGCAACGTAGCTGAATGGGTTATGGATGTCTATAGACAAAAATCTCACGATGACGTATACGAGTTTAACCCGTTCCGTGGAAACTACTATCAAACCAAAAAACTTCTGGAAGACGGTACGGTTGAAGATCGTGATAGCGTAGGTCAAATCCCAATGGTCCCCGTTTCTGATTTCAAGAATGACAGAAGAAGAAATTATCGTCAAGCTGACAACATCAACTACCTTGATGGCGACTGGGCTTCTATGATTGATCCTGATGTTTGGAAGAATGGTTCAGAAGACGCAACTTCTACGATGTATCCGAAAAAGACGGAAGGATTGTATGAATACTCATTGGTCGGTGACCACGCCAGAGTTTATAAAGGTGGTTCTTGGATTGACCCGCAATACTACGCAGCTCCTGGACAAAGACGTTGGATGGAAGAAGACGAGTCCGCTAAAAACATTGGATTCCGTTGTGCAATGGCACGTTTGGGAACACCTTCAGGTGGCGGCGTCACAAGATAATGACCAACCTTTTTTCAACGACATAACGGACGGAGTTTTTCTCCGTCCATTTTTTTATTTAAAGAAAACAAAATGATTGTAATTACTGGAGCAGCTGGTTTTATTGGAAGCTGTATGACTCAAAAACTAAATGAAATAGGACGCACAGACCTCGTCCTTGTTGATGACTTCACCAAAGAACAGAAAAAAAGAAACTGGATCAACAAAAAATATGCCGATAAGATTCAACGAGATGACTTTTTCGTTTGGGCGGAAAAGAACGCCCGTCACATCGATTTCGTCATCCACTTGGGCGCACGCACGGACACTACCGAAATGGACTATTCCGTTTTTGAAAATCTCAACGTTTCGTACACCCAAAGAATCTGGGATTTTTGCAGCCGCCACCAAATTTCGCTCCTTTATGCCTCATCGGCAGCAACATACGGGAACGGGGACAACGGATATGTGGACAATGAGAGTGAAATTCCACAATTGGAGCCACTCAATCCGTATGGTAAATCCAAAAACGAAATTGACAAATGGATTTTGAAACAGACCGCGACTCCTCCACAATGGGCGGGGTTCAAGTTTTTTAATGTATTTGGACCTAATGAATACCACAAAGGGAGAATGGCTTCTGTTATCTTTCACTCGTTCAATCAGATAAAAGAAACCGGCCGCGTCAAATTGTTCCGGTCACACCGTCCCGACTACAAGGACGGGGAGCAAATCCGCGACTTCGTCTATGTGAAAGATGTCGTCGACGTCTTGCATTGGTTCACCCAGAACAAAGCAGCCAACGGCATATACAATCTTGGAACTGGCAAAGCACGCACCTTCTACGATCTGGCCGTTTCCACTTTCCGTGCCTTAGGGGAAATTCCCGTCATCGATTTCATTGACATTCCCGCCGATATCAGAGATAAATACCAATATTACACGGAGGCAGATATTCAAAAATTACGTCACGCGAATTACAATAGTCCGTTCCACTCTCTTGAAGATGGCGTAAAAGACTATGTATCAAACTACTTAAGCAACGATTCTATTTTTTAGAAAAAAAAAGTTTTTTTTCTAAAAAGAGAGTAGTCATTTTGAGAAATATTTATACTTTTGTACTTGCAAAATGCGGAAGCGATGAAGTCCCTGCCGCATTTTGCGTTTAAGAACTTCAATTCACATAAAGATTTCAAATCGGTCATTATAAATAATTGAGAAAACTATGCAAAAGTTCACTGAGAAAGAGATAACGAAGATGCTGAAAAAATTCTTCGGATTCACTCAATTCAAAGGGAATCAATTACAAATCATTCAAGCACTTTTGGAAGGCAAAGACTGCTTCGTCATTATGCCAACCGGCGGCGGAAAATCGTTGTGCTACCAGCTTCCCGCACTGATGTGCGAAGGAACGGCCATCATCATCTCCCCACTGATTGCCTTGATGAAAAACCAAGTGGATGCACTAAGAACCTATAGTACGGAAGAAGGTGTCGCTCATTTCCTCAATTCCTCCCTCTCCAAAGCGGAAATCAATACGGTTAAAGAGGATTTGTTGAAAGGGAAGACAAAGCTTCTGTATGTTGCCCCGGAATCATTGACGAAAGAAGAGAACGTCGAATTTTTCCAAACCATCAATATTTCGTTTTACGCCATCGACGAAGCACATTGCATTTCTGAGTGGGGGCACGATTTCCGACCGGAATACCGAAGAATCCGTTCCATCATCAAAGCCATCGGCAAGCAAGTCCCCGTTATTGCCTTGACAGCAACTGCCACGCCGAAAGTCAGCGCCGACATTCAAAAGAATTTGGGAATGGACAAGGCGGAAACCTTCATTTCTTCTTTCAATCGTTCCAACCTCTACTACGAAATTCGCGAAAAGACAAAAGATATTGACAAAGAAATTGTCAAATTCATCAAAAACAATCCCGGGAAATCCGGCATCGTCTATTGTCTTAGCCGGAAAAAAGTTGAGGAATTTGCCAGTTTCCTTCAGGCCAACAAGATTCGCGCACTCCCCTATCACGCCGGACTTGATTCCAAAACGCGCGTAGAAAATCAGGATGCCTTCCTGATGGAAAAAGCGGATGTCATCGTTGCCACCATTGCTTTCGGTATGGGAATTGACAAGCCCGACGTCCGATTCGTCATCCATTATGATATGCCCAAAAGTTTGGAAGGTTACTACCAGGAAACCGGACGTGCCGGACGTGACGACGGTGAAGGAATGTGCATCGCTTTCTACGATTACAAAGACCTCAACAAATTGGAGAAATTCTCCACAAAAAAGCCGGTAGCGGAACAGGAAATCGTAAAACAGTTATTGGCGGAAACTGCTTCGTATGCCGAAAGCACTTCCTGCCGTAGGAAACACTTGCTGCACTACTTTGGAGAAAGTTATCCGTCAGACAACTGCGGAAACTGCGACAACTGTCTGCACCCGAAACCAAAGATGGACGCACAGGATCAAATCCAACTGATATTGGAAATCATCCAAACCATCAAGCAACAGTTCAAGGAGGACCACATCATTGACATCATAATGGGTGAAAAAACCACCACCATCACCAAGTTCAAGCACAATCAGTTGAAACAATTTGGAGAAGGTCAGGACTACGATGCCAAATTCTGGTCAAACGTCATCCGATTGGCTATCTTTGAAGGGCTCATCTACAAAGAGATTGAGACATACGGAATGCTAAAAATCACCCCGAAGGGAGAAAAGTATATGACCAACCCTTACAGTATTATGGTGGTCAAGCCGAAAAACGATGAAGATGAAGAGGACTCCGACGACGTATTCATCGCCAAGGGTGATGCGATGGACGACAATCCGTTATACTTGATGCTCAAAGATTTACGGAAAGAGATTTCACAGAAGGAGAATCTTCCCACCTACGTCATCTTCCAGGATGTCTCTTTGGAAGATATGTGCATCCAATATCCGACCACGATGGACGAAATGTCCCACATTAGTGGAGTCGGACCCGGAAAAGCACAAAAGTATGGGAAACCTTTCATCGAAGTCATCAAACAGTACGTTGAAGAAAACGAAATCATCCGGCCACAAGACTTCATTGTCAAATCGCCGACCAACCTATCTGACATCAACGTCTATATCATCCAAAACATAGACCGAATGATTGGTTTTGAAGACATTGCGGTAGGAAAGAATCTTGATATGGACGAACTCCTCACCCAGATAGAAAGTATCGTTTCTTCTGGAATGAAACTGAACATTGACTATTACATTGAAGAAAACATCGACCCCGACCATCAGGACGAAATTTTGGACTACTTTGCCAACGCCGAATCCGACTCGGTAGATGACGCTATGGATGAACTCGGAGAGGATGAATATACGATGGAAGAAATCCGTATTATGCGTATCAAATATCTCTCTGACATAGGGAATTAAGCAACATTTTTCTTTCATAAAAAAACTTACAATTTCTTGATTTTTCCACAAGAAATTGTAAGTTTTTTTTCGTATATTTGCAATGTTTTATTGATAAATTATCATACTGATTATGAGCGAATTAGAAGAAAGAAAATTACAAGTGGAAGAGTACAATGCGGACAACATCCAAGTACTTGAAGGATTAGAGGCAGTAAGAAAACGTCCAGCTATGTACATCGGCGACATCGGCGAGCGCGGATTGCACCACCTCGTATATGAAGTCGTGGACAATTCCATTGACGAAGCACTTGCCGGACACTGCAACAGCATTGAAGTCACCATATATGAAAACAACTCCATATCCGTTTTAGACAATGGTCGAGGCATTCCTACCGATATGCACGAGAAGGAACA
The DNA here is from genome assembly GCA_002314795.1 of Bacteroidales bacterium UBA1756. Taxonomy (GTDB): domain Bacteria; phylum Bacteroidota; class Bacteroidia; order Bacteroidales; family WCHB1-69; genus UBA1756. The sequence continues at coordinate 40,011 of DCHI01000024.1, forward strand.
CCGCTCCGCATTGGAAGTTGTTCTCACCGTTCTTCACGCCGGTGGAAAATTCAACAAGGATTCGTACAAGGTTTCCGGCGGTCTGCACGGTGTCGGTGTCTCCTGCGTGAACGCACTCTCCAAACACCTCCAAGCCGACGTTTACAGAAACGGCATCCATTACGTTCAGGAATACGCTTTCGGCAAACCGCTCTACTCCGTCAAGGAGGTTGAAAAAACCGACTACCGCGGCACCAAAATCACTTTCACTCCGGACGACACGATTTTCAACGTTTCAGAATACAAGTACGACATCCTCGCCGGCCGTCTGAAAGAATTGGCATTCCTCAATAAAAAAATCAAAATCAAACTCACAGACAGACGCGAAGTAGAAGACAACGGTGAATTCAGAAGCGAAACTTTCTATTCAGAAGAAGGTTTGAAAGACTTCATCAAATTCCTTGACAGCGGCCGCACCAAAATTATGGAAACGCCCATCTACATTGAAACGGAAAAAACAGGCGTCCCCATTGAAGCAGTTATGCAATACAACGACGGCTGGACGGAAAACATCCACTCCTACGTCAACAACATCAATACCATCGAAGGTGGTACTCACCTTACCGGCTTCCGTCGCGCACTGACGAACACGTTAAAGAAGTACGCTGGCGCCAACAAAATGCTGGACAAATTAGAGAAAGACAAAATTGAAATATCCGGTGAAGATTTCCGTCAGGGGTTAACCGCCATCATTTCCGTCAAAGTTGCCGAACCGCAATTTGAAGGTCAGACCAAAACCAAATTGGGCAATAGCGAAATTGAAGGAGTTGTCAGTCAGGCGGTTAGTGATATGTTGGAAAACTACCTTGAGGAACATCCCCGCGATGCCAAGGAAATCGTAGCCAAGGTGGTTTTGGCTGCTACCGCCCGTCACGCCGCCCGCAAAGCGCGTGAAAACGTACAGCGCAAATCCGCATTCAGCGGCGGCGGTCTGCCTGGAAAATTGTCAGACTGTTCCTCCAAAGTGGCTGAAGATTGCGAACTTTACCTCGTCGAGGGTGACTCTGCTGGCGGCACGGCCAAACAAGGTCGTGACAGCCATTTCCAAGCTATCCTTCCGCTTAGAGGTAAGATTTTGAATGTGGAAAAAGCTCCCGAACACCGCGTTCTCGACAGCGAAGAAATCAAGAACATCTATACGGCACTCGGCGTTACCGTCGGGACGGCGGAAGACAGCCACGCCTTGAACTTGGAAAAGCTTCGTTATCACAAGGTTATCATTATGACCGATGCCGATGTGGACGGAAGCCACATTGCCACTTTGATTCTCACCTTCTTCTTCCGCCATATGCGTTCCCTTATTGAAAACGGGCACGTCTATATTGCGACTCCGCCCCTTTACCTCGTAAAGAAGGGTTCCCAAGAACGCTACGCTTGGACCGACGAGGAAAGAGACGCCATTTCCGCCGAATACACCAACAACGGCGCTAATGAAAGCGGCCTTCACATTCAACGTTACAAAGGTTTGGGTGAAATGAACGACGACCAATTGTGGGCCACAACAATGGACCCGGCTCGCCGTACCCTCCGCCAAGTCACCATCGAAAACGCAATGGAAGCCGACTACATCTTCTCTATGCTGATGGGCGACGAAGTTCCACCAAGACGCGAATTTATCGAAAAGAACGCACGTTACGCCAATATTGACATCTAAGCCGCCGATTATGGAAGACGAAAAGATTCTGCAAACCGAAGAAGAAGTCACCGAACAAGAACCGACATCTTCAGGACCGTCCGCACCGGAAAATCTGGTAGGAAATTCTGCCGAAAACACGGAAGATATTATCATTTCTTTGAAAAACATTGACATTTTTCAGAAAAAAATGCTGATTCTCTCCAAGGTAAATCTTACCGTTAAAAAAGGTGAATTTGTCTATCTGATTGGCAAAACCGGGAGCGGAAAATCTTCCATCCTCAAAGTGCTTTTTGCTGACGTTCCCGCCAAAGGAGAAGAAGCAACGTGCGTCGGCTACGACTTAAAAACAATTAAAACGAAGCAGATTCCCTATCTCCGTCGCAAGTTAGGTATCGTTTTTCAAGATTATCAACTACTTAATAATAAATCAGTTGCAGATAATCTTTCTTTTGCGATGAAAGCGACGGGGTGGAAAGACCGTGCCGAAATGGACGCCCGTGTGGAAGAGGTACTCAAACTCGTCCATCTGGAAACGAAAGGGCACAAGTTTCCTTACGAACTTTCTGGGGGAGAACAGCAACGTGTCTGCATTGCACGCGCCCTCATCAACAAACCGGAAGTCATCCTCGCAGACGAACCCACCGGAAGTTTGGATCCTATCACCGCGGAAGAGATTTTTAAAATTATGCACGACATCAACCAAACCGGAAAAACCGTCCTGATGGCTACGCATAATTTTACTATGATTAACAAATTTTCATCCCGTTTCATCTGCATTGAAGACGGAAAAATCATTGACTCGCTCGTATAATGCTCTCCATCTGCATAGGAATTTACAATTGCGATGTAAACCAGTTGGTGAAGGACCTTTGTAAGCAAGCCGACAAATTGGGAATTGAATACGAAATCATCCTTTTGGACGACGCATCAAAGCACGACTATTTGATGAAAAATGCCAAATTGGATTTTACTCCGAACGTCACCTATTTGCAAAATTACCAGAATGCTGGACGCTCGGTGATTCGTAACATCTTGGCCTCCAAAGCAAAATATCCGTACCTCCTTTTTATGGACTGCGATACGAAAGTCACGCACAACGACTATTTGAAAAAATACGTCGAGGCGATTCCGTCCGCCCGCGTCATTTCCGGCGGCTACGAATACAAAGAGAAAAAGCCGAAAAAAAATTACGTGCTTCGCTGGGCTTACGGCCGACGACGGGAAATGGTTCCGGCAGAAATCCGCAACCAAAATCCTAACTTTGCTTTTTCCACCTTCAATTTTGTCATTGAAAAAGAGATTTTTAATACAATAGAATTTGACGAAACGCTGCAAGGTTACGGACACGAAGACACCCTTTTTGGACTGGAACTGTTGGAACACGGAATCACCGTCAAACATATTGACAACCCGCTCCGCCACGACGTCGCCGCGACAACGGACAAATTCCTCAAACAAACCGAAAACGCCATTGACAACCTGTTCGTCATATATGAAAAAGTAGCCGACAAGCAGAATTTCATTCAAAGCATCAAACTGCTAAAGACATTCAAGAAATTACAAGACAGAAGAATGGTTCGCACCTATCTGCGTTTCTATTCTATTTTCAAATCTATTATCCTCAGAAATCTCAGATCCAATTCTCCAAAAATGAGATATTTTGACTTATACAAGTTAAATTATATCTGCGAAAAACATAAAGATTGGCAAAAAGTTCAACCCTAATTAACCATAAAAAAAGAACGCTTTGAAAAAAATTATCACATCTATCTTATTTTTATTAAGCATTTTAAGTGTATTTTCACAAGATTTGTATCGTGCCCGTACGGACGGCAACGTCGATAGCGTTTATGCGGGTATCAACCTCCCCGATGCATACAAAGGGGACAGCGTCATCATTGGGGTGACGGACTGGGGATTTGACTACACTCATCCGAATTTCTATGACACGTCGATGACCCGCTATCGCATTTTGCGTGCTTGGGATCAATTCCGCACTGCCGGTCCCGCTCCGGACGGTTTTTCTTATGGAACCGAGCTTATTGGACGAGATCAACTCCTTGCTGCACAATGTGATACATCAAACATTTACGGACACCACTATCACGGAACGCACGTAGCCGGCATTGCTGCTGGTAGCGGCGCAGGAACGGCGTACCGCGGAGTAGCTCCAAACGCAGAACTGATTTTCTGCTCCTTCATTCCGAATGAACAGTCCGTAATCGATGCCTTCGAATGGATGTACGACGTAGCCCAACAGGAACACAAACGACTGGTTATCAATATGAGTTGGGGACTTTACTGGATGGACAATTTTGAAGGGACCGGTCCGGTTGGACAAAAAATGCAGGAATTAAGCGACCTCGGTGTCGTGTTTGTCACCAGCGGCGGAAACAACGGGGACGAAAAATTTCATTTGAGCCATCCGTTTGAAGGAGACACCATTCATACCAGAATGATGTTTCCCGCAGAAAACGGAAGTGACGACTATTGGGGCGCCTCCATCTCGATGACCAACTCCGCCGGAAAACCTTTCGCTACCAGTTTTAACATCCGGAATACTCAGTACGAAATCCTTGCAGCTACCCCATTTTACCAAACATCAGATGGAAATCGCTACGAGGAAAGCTTCTTAGCAATAGGAACTGACACCGTTTTTTACAATGTAGAAATCATTTCAAGCGACGAAAGCGGGAGGCCAAAGGTTCGTCTAAGAGTCAAGAAGAAGAATAACACCGCTTGGCGAATGTGTCTGTCATTTACCGCACAGGAAGGAACATTCCACGCGTGGAATGTAGCCGAACTCACTACCGGTGTGGGGAACTGGGGCGGAACCTTCAAAAAAATCACGCTACCTAATTGGGTAAACGGCGACTGCCAATACGGCACTGGAGCGCCGGCCAATGTGCAATGTGCCATCACCGTAGCAGCACACAAATCGGGAACCAGCACGGACAGTACTTGGACGCCGGGCGACATCTGCTACTTTTCAAGTTACGGTCCCACCATCGATGGCCGCGACAAACCGGACATTTCAGCACCCGGTTACGAAGTTTGTTCCTCCGTATCAAGTTACGCCGACGAGTCAATTTCAGCTACACAAAGCATTGTGTATGAAGGAAGAACGTACAAATTCGCCAAACTTTCCGGAACTTCTATGTCGTCACCATTCACAACCGGCGTCGTTGCATTGATGCTGCAGGCCAATCCGACGGCCACGCCACAAGACATCAAACAGGCTCTCATCTATTCGGCTACAAAAGACTCGCTGACGGAAGCCCGCGGAATGGTTCGCTTCGGACACGGAAAAGTCAACGCCCTTCAAGCCATCTTAAATATTCTGTATCACGTTGGCACACAAGAATTTGAATGTTCATCAAAACTCTACACCATTTTCCCGAATCCGACAAACGACGAACTTTTCATTTCCACGCCTAACAACGACGGGAATACGACCTTCACTGTTTATGATATCAGTGGAAAACTTTTACAAAAAGGAAACGTTTGCCAAGGCGTAACAAGAATTTCACTACAAGACTATCCATCAGGATGTTACATTGTTAGAATAGTCAATGGGAAATATATTCAAACAGAAAAAATCATCAAGTCAAAATAATTATGGGTGAAAAAAAAATGACCTATACCGAAGCTTTTGAAGAGCTTCAAGAAATTGTCAGCAAGATGGAAAACGCGGACATCACGGTCGATGAACTCACGAAGAACATTGAACGCGCCTCGCAGCTCATCAAGATTTGCAAAGATGTGCTTGGGAAGACGGAGGAAGAGGTGAATAAAATCATTGAAAAAAATTAAAAGTAGCCGGAACATTGCACGCGGAAATCACAGAAGAAATTGAGGAATACTGCGAGAGTCACTCAACGCCAGAGTCGGATTTGTTGTACCGACTGAATCGGGAGACCAATCTTAAAGTAATGAATCCCAGGATGTTGTCAGGACATCTTCAGGGGATGTTTCTAACGTGCCTTATGAAAATGATGCAACCGAAGTCCGTTTTGGAAATCGGAACCTACACCGGATACGCGGCCATTTGTATGGCGGAAGGACTACCCGAAGACGGGACCATCGACACGATTGAAATCGATGAAGAGTTGGAAGACATCATCCGGAAATATTTTTCACAATACGAAAACCGCCATAAAATCAACCTCCACATCGGGGACGCCGCCAAAGTGATTCCGGCATTGAACAAAACCTACGACTTTGTTTTTATGGACGCGGACAAAGAGGATTACATCACCTATTACGAACTCGTTATGCCCAAAGTCAGAAAAGGAGGTTTCATTTTAGCCGACAATGTGCTTTGGAGTGGCAAGATTTTGCAAGAAGTGAAAAAAAGCGACAAAGACACGGCGGCACTACAACGATTCAACGATTATATTCTTAAAGATGAAAGAGTTAGAAACGTTTTACTTCCGTTACGGGACGGCATTATGGTTATAGAAAAAATATAAAAATGCGCATAGATATACTCACACTTTTTCCAGAAATGTTCGAAGGCGTTTTCTCCCAATCGATTTTGAAACGCGCCGTAACAAAAGGACATTTGGAACTTTACACGCACGACATCCGCGACTACACCCTCGACAAACATCGCAAAGTGGATGACTATCCGTTCGGAGGTGGCGCCGGAATGGTGATGATGATTCAGCCCATAGCCGATTGCATCGCAAAGTTGAAAGCGGAACGCACATACGATGCCGTACTTTTTATGGCTCCGGACGGCAAAACGTTCAACCAATCAAAAGCCAACGAACTCTCTCTGTACGAGAATATTATCATTCTTTGCGGTCACTATAAGGGTGTTGACGAGCGTGTTCGGGAACTATTCATCACGGAAGAAATCAGCATTGGCGACTATGTACTTTCGGGAGGCGAAATCGCAGCGATGGCCATTGTCGATGCCATCGCCCGAGTCATTCCGGGCGTACTGAACGACGAATCTTCGGCCCTCACCGACTCTTTCCAGGACGGACTGCTCTCCCCGCCCGTTTACACACGGCCCGCAGACTACGAAGGGCACGTCGTCCCTGAAATTCTTCTTTCGGGAAATGAGCGTCTCATTCGCGATTGGAAATTGGAACAACAGATGGAACGTACGAAGGTGCGCCGCCCCGATCTTTTTGAAAAAATCATTGAAAAAAAAGAGAAATAATACCTGAATATGAAGTACGTAGGACCTCACGTGAGTGCAAGCGGCGGCGTTGAAAATGCGCCCGAAGCCGCCCATCAGTTAGGCGCGACCGCTTTCGCCCTTTTCACAAAGAACCAGCGCCAATGGAAATCAGCGCCTCTTTCACAAGAAAGCATCCAGCTATTCAAGGAACGCTGCGAAAAGTACGGTTACAAACCAGAACAGATACTTCCGCACGACAGCTACCTCATCAATTTGGGCCAACCCGATGAAGCTACTCTCCCAAAATCAAGGGAAGCGTTCCTCGATGAAATGCAACGTTGCGAGCAATTAGGTCTGAAAATGCTCAATTTTCATCCGGGCAGCCACTTGAAAATGATTACGTTAGAACAATGTTTAGACCGAATTGCGGAAAGTATCAATATGACATTGGATAAGACGAACGGAGTGATTGCCGTGATTGAAAACACCGCAGGCCAAGGGAGCAATGTGGGTTTCAGTTTCCAACACATTGCACATATAATCAGCAAGATAGAAGACAAAAGTCGCGTCGGTGTTTGCATTGACACTTGCCATACCTACTCCGCCGGCTACGACTTGAAAACCGCAGACGGCTACGAAGCCACGTGGAAAGAATTTGACGAAACGATTGGACTGAACTATCTGAAAGCCATTCACTTGAATGACACGAAAAAAGAATTGGGGAGCCACGTTGACCGCCACGACAGCATCGGAAAAGGACTGTTGGGAATGGAATTCTTTGAACGAATAGCAAAAGACAAACGCTTCGAAAATATTCCGTTCATCCTTGAAACACCCGACGAATCCGTCTGGGCAGAAGAAATCAAGTTACTCCTAAACCTCTCATAAAATCACCCTTTTCCCCACCTTACAAACCTTACAAACCTTACAAACCTTACAAACCTTACAAACCTTACAAACTTTATAAACTTTCCAACTCTATGCTATATCCATTGAAATTTCGCTCTCAATATTTTGAAAAAATATGGGGAGGACAAAAAATAAAGAAAGAACTTGGCAAAGACACTGGCAAACTGACGAATTGCGGTGAGAGTTGGGAACTTTCGGCTATTCCAGGAAAAGAGTCCGTAGTTACAAACGGCTATCTTGCTGAAAACACGTTGGACGAATTGGTTGAAATTTATATGGGAGACCTCGTCGGGGAAAAGGTTTTTGATGAAAACGGCAACGAGTTTCCTTTGCTCATCAAATTCATTGATGCACAAGCCGATTTATCGGTACAGGTGCATCCTGACGACAAGCTGGCTGAAAAGCGCTACGGAACGAATGGAAAAACCGAGATGTGGTACGTTGTTCAGGCGGACGAAGGCGCAGGACTTTATGTCGGCTTTAAGAAAGGCGTCACCAAACAGCAATACAATCAAGTAGTTAAGGATGGAAACGTTGATTCATTGCTGGTATTTTATCCAGTAAAAAAAGGCGACGTTTTCTTTATCCCGGCCGGCACCGTGCACGCCATCGGCAAAGGGGTGTTCGTAGCTGAAATACAACAGTCGTCAGACGTAACCTACCGGATTTTTGACTGGAATCGGGTGGATGCGAGCGGGAAAAGTCGCGAACTCCACACCTTGGAAGCGGAAGACGCCATCCATTTCGATGACACCTGCACATACAAAATCCCATACGAACAGGTTGAAAATAAATCCATTCCGATTGTAAACTGCAAACAATTTAATACCAACATATTGAAATTCAACAAGACGTTGGAAAAAGTTTACGCAAAAATCGACTCCTTCGTCATCTACATTTGCATTGAAGGAAAAGCGCACGTCGTTTATGGCGGAGAAGCGCAACCCATTGAAAAAGGCGAAGTGCTTCTTATTCCGGCTACAATAACAGAATTGGCGATGTTAGCTGACGGGGACTGCACGCTGTTGGAGGTGTATATATAAATATAGTAGGAAGTAGGAAGTAGGAAGTAGGAAGTAGGAAGTAAGAAGTAGGAAGTAGGAAGTAGGAAGTAGGAAGTAAGAAGTAGGAAGTAAGAAGTAAGAAGTAAGAAGTAGAAAGTTATAAAGTTGATTTTGAGTTAAGATGGTGTTCCCGTTTCAGACGACAGATTTTCCCATTTTTCTTGCTCCGATGGAGGAGGTTAGCGATGCGTCATTCCGAAGGATTTGTAAATCTTTCGGGGCGGACGTGGTTATTTCAGAATTCGTATCATCGGAAGCACTGATTCGGGATGTGGAAAAGAGCCAAAAAAAGATGGCTTTCAACGATTCGGAACGTCCGTTCGGCATACAGATATTCGGTCACGACATCAACTCGCTCTGCAAGGCGGCAGAAATTGCAGCTTCACAAAATCCTGATTTTGTGGATATTAACTGGGGCTGTCCCGTCAAAAAAGTCGTTTCCAAAGGAGCAGGCTCTGCCATTTTGAAAGACATACCCAAAATGGTGTCGCTGACGGCCGCCGTTGTGAAAGCCATACCGCTTCCTGTGACGGTCAAGACACGACTCGGGTGGGAGGAGCTGAACAAACCGATTGTGGAAGTTGCTGAACGATTGCAAGATGTGGGGATACAAATGCTTTCTATCCACGGGCGGACAAGGTCGCAGATGTACCAGGGAAAAGCGGACTGGACCTTAATCGGGGAAGTTAAGAACAACCCAAGAATGCACATTCCCATCATTGGAAACGGTGATCTTGACTCCGGAGAGAAAGTTGCTGCGTATAGAGAACGCTACGGGGTTGATGGAGTAATGATTGGGCGTGCGGCGATTGGTAATCCTTTCATTTTCAAAGAAATAAAAGATTTTTTAAGCGGAAAAGAGTCGCACGTTTATAACTACGAGGAACGGGCAGAAGTCTGTATCAAGCACCTGCGAGATGCAGCCGAAATCAAAGGGGAACGTCCAGCCGTCTTAGAGATGCGGAAACAATATAGTGGCTATTTCAAAGGGATTCCTCACTTTAAGGAACGCAAACTCAAACTGATGGCAGCCCTCACCGTAAAAGAGTGCGAAGACGCTTTACGATAGCCGATTTTTTTTAAAAAAAGAAAAAAAGGAACCTCTATTATGAAAAAAAGAGGTACTTTTGCCGCGCGAAAAAGTGGAAAGATTTGTAATGATTGCAACCACAATAAAAAATGCTAAACCGTTGAAATCCAACCTCCTTTTTCGTTATAACTAATTTATTAACCTCAAATAATATTTTTATTATGAGCTATCTGTTTACATCTGAATCAGTATCTGAAGGGCATCCTGACAAAGTCAGCGACCAAATTTCAGACGCTCTGTTGGACGCATTCCTTGCACAGGATCCCAACTCAAGAGTGGCTTGCGAAACATTAGTTACAACGGGGCTCGTCGTGTGCGCCGGAGAAGTCGGAACACAGGGCTACGTTTCCATTGATGATGTCGCAAGAAAAGTCATCACCGAAATCGGTTACACCAAAAGCGACTACCAGTTTGACGCGAAGTCGTGTGCCGTAATGACCGCCATTCATCGCCAGTCACCCGACATCAACCAGGGTGTTGACCGCAAAAGTGCCGAAGAACAAGGCGCCGGCGACCAGGGAATGATGTTTGGCTATGCTTCCAATGAAACCAAGAGTTTAATGCCGCTTACCATTGAGTTGGCGCACCTCATTCTCAAAGAGTTATCCGACATTCGTCGCGAAGGGAAAGAGATGACCTACCTCCGTCCGGACTCCAAATCGCAAGTTACCATCCAGTACAGCGACGAAGGAAAACCGGAACGCATTTCAGCCATTGTCGTCTCCACACAGCACGATGATTTTGAAAAGAACGAGAAAAAGATGTTGGCGACCATCCGTAAAGACGTGGAAACCATTCTTTTACCGCGCGTCATTGCCAAATTACCGGCCGAAACACAAAAGCTTTTTGACACAAAATACGACCTGTTTGTCAATCCGACGGGCAAGTTCGTCATCGGTGGTCCTCACGGCGATACCGGCTTGACTGGAAGAAAAATCATTGTAGATACATACGGTGGCCACGGTGCACACGGTGGCGGTGCCTTCTCAGGCAAAGACCCGTCCAAAGTGGACCGTTCCGCTGCTTACGCGGCACGTCACATCGCCAAGAATATGGTTGCCGCCAAGCTTTGTGACAAAGTCTTGGTGCAAGTATCGTATGCCATCGGCATCGCCAAACCGGTCGGACTCTACGTTTACACATACGGGACTTCTAAAGTAAAAATGACCGACGGTGAAATTTCAAAGAAAATCAACGAGATTTTCGATATGACGCCTTACGCCATCAGCGAGCGTTTTCAATTGAAAAACCCCATCTACCAACCGACAGCAACCTACGGCCACTTTGGACGCAAATGCGAGACGAAGGAAGTAGAGGTTTTCTACAAGGACGAAAACACGTACGAGAAGAAAGATGGCAAAACTTACAAGAAGGTCACTTTCTTTGGCTGGGAAAAACTGGATTACGTGGATGCCATCAAGAAGGCATTCAGTCTGAAATAAGACTAAGTAAAACTAAAAAGTGCCTCGGATTCGGGGCGTTTTTTAGTTTTGGTTTATAAAGTTTATAAAGTTTGTAAAGTTTATAAAGTTATAAAGGGGGTGATGCTAAGATAGGATAGGATAGGACAGGAGAAAAACAAAAAAAGCGGCTCTTTTGAAGCCGCTTTGGAGTGGTGCTACCTGGAATTGAACCAGGGACGCACGGATTTTCAG
>DCHI01000024.1:51582-67579 GCA_002314795.1 Bacteroidales bacterium UBA1756
TTTTGAGGCTGCAAAAATACACTTTTTTTCATTCCTCACGACATTCCTTGAAAAATTTTTTTTATTCTACAAATAATCATTTTAACTTTCTTATTATCACTCATTTATTTAAAAGAATAAAAAATCGTTTGGAAGAAAAAAAGCGCAGATGTTCGCGTAGAGCACTCCATTTTCGCACAAAACCGTCAGAAATCTTCATTTTTCGTTACGGCACCGCTTTTCCTACAAAAAAAACTTACCTTTGCAGCCTGAAAAAAAGCAACCGAAATATGAGCAACGATGTCCGGATGGGCGGGTTCAACATACTCCCACCTATTGTCAAGAACTTACTGATTATCAACGCACTATTTTTTTTAGCAAAAATAGTAGGAGCCAAATTCGGCATTGACTTGGACAAGTGGTTAGGTTTGCACTTTGTTACAGCGAGCGACTTTTATCCGTGGCAGATTATTACCTATATGTTTATGCACGGAGATTTCGGGCATCTCTTTTTCAATATGTTCGCGCTATGGATGTTCGGAGCGGCCATCGAAAACTACTGGGGAGCCAAACGTTTTCTGGTTTATTACTTGATTACAGGAATCGGAGCCGCTATCGTTCATTTTGGCATTCAAGGCTTTATGGTGATGCCCGAATTAGCCGTCATCAATAACTATTTGGATGCCCCTTCTGTAGATAATCTTATCGAAATTGCCAAACACCATCAGTTTCAAATAAACCCTGATTCCGGAGAAATCGCATCGGCTTTCGCCGTTTTCAACGAAACTTTTCGGCAGATCCAAATTGACCCAACCAACACGGATCTTTTGAATCAATGCACCGAATTTTTAGTCTCTTATAAAGAATATTTTCTCAATCAGCACGTGATTATTGGGGCATCCGGTGCGGTTTTCGGACTGCTTTTAGCATTCGGGATGCTATTCCCTAACTCACAGATTTACTTGTACTTTCTCATTCCGATGAAAGCAAAATGGTTCGTCATACTATATGGTGCTTTGGAGCTTTTCTATGGAGTTACTGGAACGCAGGACGGTGTGGCGCATTTTGCACACCTCGGGGGAATGCTGTTCGGCATCATTCTCATTTTGCTGTGGCGCAAACAGGAACGGAATCGAAACATTGAATGGTAATTCTTTAAACAAGAAACGAATATGTTACGAACTTCCCCTTTCAGACAACGGCTGCATTTTCTCACCAGCGGCATCCGGCAGTTTTTTGCAGGAAAGACCGTACTCAGCAACCTTATCTTAGCCAATGTTATCATTTTTGTTCTTCTTTTGGTAATGAGAGGACTCATCCATCTTGGCGGATGGCTTTTCCAAACCGACATTCCCGTTGATGCGTGGATGGATGCGAACCTTGCCTTTTCGTCCAATCCAGAGACATTCCTCCATCATCCGTGGACGATAGTCACCAATCTGTTCATACACGGCGGTTTCTGGCATATTTTCTTCAATATGTTTATGCTGTACGTGTTTGGGAAATTGTTTCTGCAATACCTCAGTTCCAAGCAGCTTCTTACAACTTACTTGATAGGAGGAATCGTTGGCAATTTGTTTTTTATGGCGGCGTACCAGCTGTTTCCTGCGTTTGAAAACATTGCCGCCTTATCCACTTGCGTGGGCGCGTCCGGAGCCGTGATGGCCATTCTGTTAGCCGTAACCATTTACCGTCCGAACCATCCCATCAACCTGTTACTTATCGGACAGACGAAACTCAAATGGGTCGCCGTACTTTTTGTCGTCATCGACCTGCTTTCCATCGGGGGCGGAAATGCGGGCGGCCACTTTGCCCATTTAGGAGGAGCACTCTACGGAGCCATTGCCGCCATTTTCTTTCAGATTGGGAATCCATTCAAAAAGGTTGTTTTTCAAAAAGATAAGAAGAAATACTACACGTCGCCCAAATATGCTCAAGGGTCTCGTCCAATGTCGGACGCCGATTTCAATGCAAAAAAACGCAGTGATGAAAAAAAGGCGGATGCCATTTTGGACAAGATTTCAAAGGCCGGATACGGCGCGCTGACAAAGGAAGAACGCGATTTTTTATACCATTATAAACGATAACGATAGTGAAGAAACGGACACATCGGAGCAGTACTTCAAAACAAAAAGAGGGGAAACGACGCTCCATTTTCTTTTGGATATTACTCATTACCAATATTATTGCAGCGATACCACTCTTGTTGGCCTGGATGGCAGGATTCACTCCACCATCTTGGGGAGGACTATTGATTTGCAGCGCCATCGGTTTCAAATACCTTTTAATCACAAACTTGGTGTTTGTCGTTTTATGGCTACCATTCCATTACCAATGGTGCCTAATCTCGCTTATTCTTGTTTTACTCAACGTCGGGAACATAGACAAGCAGATACAGTTGCACGCGCACGAAGTTCCAGAGAACTGTCCCAACGCAGTGAAAGTGATGAGTTACAACGCCAATCTTTTCGGTTTGTACAAAGATGACGATATGGGAAAACGCATAGCCGAAAAAGACAAGATATTGAGCTACATTGCGGGAGAGCAACCCGACATCATCTGCTTTCAAGAATATTTCTGGGACAAGAGTGAACAGTTGAATTTTCACACAACAGACGCACTTCTAAGAGTTCTGAATTTGGAAGATACCCCAGAACACTACTACCAATATTTCACCAATACGAATAGAAAAAAATACTATTACGGATTAGCTGTTTTCAGCCGATACAGAATTGTCAATTCCGGAGCCATCATCTCCGATAGCAGTTCCAATGCTGCTGTTTTTATTGATTTCAAATACCGTAATGACACGTTTCGCGTTTACAATCTGCACCTTACGTCACTACATTTGAACGAAACCGACTATTCCGTCAGTGAACAAATACAGAAAAATGACTTTCAAGATCCGAAAATGGACAAAAACATAAAAAAACTATACCGGAAGTTGAAAGAAACGACCGTTGCTCGTCAGCACCAAGTTGAAACCATACGGGCCGATATGGACACGTGCCGCTATCCGATTATCGTATGCGGAGACTTTAACGAGCCGCCAGCAGGCTACGCCTACAACCGAATTGCGAAGCGGCTCAAAGATTCATTCCGAGAAAGCGGGCACGGACACGGCTACACCTACCACGGGAACAAGATGCCACCTTACCGAATTGACTATATATTGCACGATAAAAACTACAACGCATTCGGTTATTCCGTCAACAGTACTCTTTCTGTATCAGACCATTACCCCATTCAAGCGACCATCTCTTTATTAAAAAAATAACTCCTTCTGTTAAAAAAAAATAATTTGTAAAAAGAGGAATACTACAACCGAAAAATGTAGTACTTTTGCGCCACTAAATTCATTTATAAACCTTAAAAATTTTAAACAATGAAAAAAGTATTAAGTATTGCAATTATTGCCCTCGCAGGCATTATGGTTTTCAGTTCTTGCAAAAAAGAAAAAACAATGACTGAATTGTTGACCCAAGAAAAAGGTTGGGTAATGAGCGCTGCAACTTCCACTCCTTACTGGACTTTGTTGGATCAAACTCAAATCACCGACTTGCTCAATGGCGGTTATTTCTTTGATTGTGAAAAAGACGACATTATCACTTTCAAATCAGACAACTATGAATATTTGGCTCCTGGCAAAACTGTTTGCGAAGGAGAACCCGCACAAGAAACTTCCCTCGGCAAATGGACTTTGGATGAAAAGGCAAAAACACTTGAAATGCAACTTCCTTGTTTTGGTGACGATGCAATTGAAACCGTAAAAGTTGAAGAACTTACCAAAGAAACTTTGAAAATCAGCTACACCTTTACTCTTACAGCTGATCCTGCAAAGGGCGTTCCCGGAACTTACACTTTCACCATCACCTACGTTCCTGCTAAATAATTAAACAAGAATAACATTAACCAATTAAACAATAAAGAAAATGAAAAAATTATTTTTAGTCGCTTTGGCTGCTGGTCTTTTCGTAGCCTGTGGTAACAAATCAAACGAAGAAGCAGTTGTTGACACTCCTGCAGTAGTTGAAGAAGAAGTTGTAGCAGAAGTTGTTGATACTCCTGTTGTAGCAGAAGAACCAGTTGTTGCTGAAGAAACTGCAAAAACTCAAACCCCTGCTAAGAAAGAAAACAAAACCGTCAAAGAAACCGCTAAGGAAGTTGGCGAAAACGTAGCTAAAGAAGCTATCAACAAAGGTGGCGAAGAAGCTGTCAAAAACATCAAAGGCACTTCAAGCAAAGGTAACAGATAATTCTAAATTATCATACTACTACGGAAAACGGGAGTGAAAATCTCCCGTTTTTTTTTGCATAACAAAAAAAGTCAAGGCAACATTTCAAGCTCATTTTTGTTAATATACTTTATTTAAACATTATCGGGTATGAGACATTTTTCTATTTTCCATAAGATATTATTATTCAATATTTTAATAATAATATCTACTTTTTTCGTGCGTGCCCAGAACGCTTCAACACAAGGTACGGATTTCTGGTTTGCCTTTATGACCAACTACGTACACAATCCGCCCACTCAGACGTGCCTTATTTTATCGGCAGAACGGGCGTGCAGTGCCACTGTCTCAAACCCTAATACCGGATGGAGTACCACGGTCAGCATTCCAGCTGGCGGCCGTGTTGACGTAGATATTCCTGGAGCACAAGCGTACTACAATGTCAACAGCACCGAAGGCGTTGCATACAATTACGGTTGCCACTTGGTCTCCACCGACACCATTTCCGCCTACTCAATGAATTATCAGGACGCCTCTTTTGACGGCGGCCATCTGCTTCCTACCAGCACCTTAGCTGACGAATATATCATTGAAACCATTCCTCCAGGAATTTACGGAAGCAGTGTTCTCATCGTTGGTACAGAAAACGGGACCGTCATCGATATTACACCGAGTGCGACCACAAACACCGGCTGGAGTGCCAATGTTATGCAAACCATCACCTTGAATGCGGGACAGGCATTCCAATTCACAACATCCTCAGAAACGGCATCATTCTCCGGTACAAAAATTCAAACACACGACTGCAAAAAAATTGCTGTCTTTGCCGGGAACAAATGTGCTCAAGCTCCTGCCGGCTGCACCTACTGCGACCACGTCTATGACCCGATGATTCCCGTTATTTACTGGGGAAATCACTTTGCAGTCACCAATTCGCTGACACGTTCCAAAGACGTGGTGCGTGTAACCGCTCAGAATGCCGGCACAACCGTCAGAAAAAATGGGACTTTGGTAGCCACACTCAATGCCGGTGGAACCTACAATTTTGAACTTACTTCGTCGGAAGCAGCTTGCTACATAGAGACTTCCGGACCTGCCGTATGTTATTTGTACGTGACGGGCCAGAGTTGTGGCGGCGGCACCGGAGACCCAGCAATGATTTACATTGCCCCGATAGAACAAAACATCAAAAAAATCACCTTCGGGACTTACGAATACGGTGGAAACACGACAAACCACTATGTGAACATCGTGACCGCCACAAACAATGTCAGTTCGGTTCGTTTGGACGGAGCCAACATCAGCGGACAATTCACACCTTTGACCGGCAACAATGCCTATTCGTATGCCCGTGTCAGCATCAGCCACGCGACACACTCGCTGCAGTGCGACAGCGGGTTAGTGGCGCACGTTTACGGGCTCTACAATGTAACATCCTACGGATACAGTGTCGGCTCGAGTGCGGTCAACCTCACCAATTCAATGTTTGTCAATGATGTAAGCACGGCGGAAATTCCTGAGAACCAGCTATATTGCCCTTTCCTTCCCATTGATTTCAGAGTTGATCTCAACTACAATTATAACAGTATCACCTGGGACTTCGGTGATGGCGTAGGTACCGGCAACACGAATCCGTGCCCGTACGCCTACGACAGTTCCGGTGTCTATGTCGTCACGGCCATCATTGAACGCACCACCATCAACAACTGCTTCGGAACCAACTTTGACACCCTCCGGACGACCATTACGGTTCCGCCGCTTGAACCGATTCCCATTTACCGGACCATCTGCGGCGGAGCAAGCTACGATTTTTACGGGCGAATCCTTACCGAACCCGGCATCTATCTTGACACCATTGTTACCGGTTCCGAATGTGACTCCATCATAGAGCTCCATTTGTCTCTTGTACCGGCAGACCCGATTCCCGTTTTCCGAACCATTTGTCCTGGTGAAACACTGGACTTCAATGGAATCATCTATACGGACGAAGGCATATATTTGGATACCATCCGGACGGCGGCGGGCTGCGACAGCATCATTGAACTACACATAATCATAGCCAATGTCCCATCCGTCAATTTAGGGAACGACCGCGTTGTCTGCGGGACAGAAGAGCTTCCCGTACTGCTGTCGCCCAATTTGGGAGATGGAATGACCTATCAATGGAGCACTAGTGCGACAACAGCGGCGCTCAGTGCCAACGCTGAAGGGAACTACTCCGTTACCGTAACCAACGAAAACGGGTGTACCGGAACGGACGACATTAACGTCCGTGTCCAAGAAGGAATCACAGTAAGTGTCGAAGCGACTTCCGATTTTTGTGAAACCGGGACAACGACATTGATAGCTACGACCAACGCTCCGAACTTGTATTGGAGCACGGGGGAAACAACACCAGAAATTGAAGCGAACCACTCCGGCGCCTACTCCGTCCGCGCATTCGACGGCCCCTGCCAGGAAACCGCATCCATCGACCTGCCCCAGTGCCCGTTCAACCTCTATTTCCCGAACTGCATCACGCCAAGCTTTGAAGACGGAAACAACGATTTCTTCCATCTGTCCAATCCGGACATTGTTGGAGAATTTGAAATATACATCTACGACCGTTGGGGCTACCTCGTATTCCATTCCACCGACCCTCACTTCCAATGGAACGGAAACGTAAACGGAAAGATTGCCAGCAATAACGTCTTCACGTGGTACGTTTTTGCCTCACCAAAGACAGATAAAAAAAGACAAAATTTCACAGGAATCATTCTTGTATTATAATTCCACCAAACAATAAGAGCACTATTTTGCCGTTAAAAAAAATTGGCAAAAAAAATAGAAATGAAAAAAAACATAGCACTTTCTTTTATCCTCGCAGGCTTAGTCTTTACTGGAGTCTATGCACAGAAACCTCACGACATTCTCGTCACAATCGGAAACGACTCCATCAGCGCAGCCGAATTTCTCAACACCTATTCCAAAAACAACAACCTGAATAAAGCTACTGAAAAGGATTTGCGCGACTACCTCGACCTTTTCATCAATTTTAAGATGAAAGTCAAAGAAGGTGAATTGCTACAGTTAGACACTTCCAAACAATTCAAGATGGAACTTCAGTCGTACAAGAAGCAGTCATCACAGCAATATCTTGTAGATAAGGAAGTTACGGACGAATTGATTAACGAAGCAGCGGCCCGCGCCAAATACGACATCCGCGCCAGCCACATCCTCATCAATTGTTCAGAAAAAACAGAAGGCAAAGATACCGTTGAAGCCTACAACAAGGCGCTTTCCATTCGCAACGATATTTTGTCAGGAAAAATCACGTTTGCAGACGCAGCCGTCCAGTATTCCGAAGACCCGTCCGCCCGCGATATGGTCAATCCGCAAACCAACCGTCTGCATTACGGCAACAAAGGCGACCTCGGTTACTTTACGGTTTTCGACTTGATTTATCCGTTTGAAAACGCAGCTTACAACACGCCGATTGGCCAAGTTTCTATGCCCGTCCGCACAAAGTTCGGTTACCATCTCATCTATGTGGTTGACCGCATCGATGCCGTCAGCGAAATCACGATTGCTCAAATTTATGTTGCCGACACCTTGGCACGTACCGGACAGCAAACCGCAGAAACGGCGGCCAAACTGAAAAAAATTCAGGCGGCATTAGCTTCCGGCACCTCTTTTGAAGATGTGGTAAAACAATACTCGGAAGACAAAACCGTGGATGAGGGCGGCCTGCAAGAACCCTTTGCTCCGAACCGCCGTCAAGGTGACTTTGTGAAAGCGATTCTGTCTCTCAAAGCCGAACAGATTTCAGAACCCATTGCTTCACAAAACGGCTGGCACATTGTAAAATTAGTGAAAGCAGCTCCAGTTGAAGTCAACGACGACGTTCTGTACACCTTCCGCAACCGCATTTCCCGCGACGACCGATCACACAAAAGCACGGATTCGTTCATTGCCAAGCTGAAAAAAGAGTATAACTACGACGAGTCTGGCAGAGCAAAAGCGATGAAATTCTTCTTGAAGAATATGCCCGATGAATTTTTCCAGATGAAAGAGCTCCTTTTGCATCAAGTAAAGGGAATTGATAATCTGAAACCGATGGCCACCTTTGCAGACCAAACCATTTCTGCAAAAGAATTTGCACAATATTTCGACCGCTTCAAAGGTATGCGTCTCCAGCCCAATGAATTTGCCGGTTTCTTGGATGAACGTTTCGAGGCCTATATGAAAGAGAAAATGACACGCTACGAAAAGAACCGCTTGGAAGAAAAATATCCGGAGTTCAAAGCGCTTGTTAAAGAATTTCACGATGGAATGGTTCTTTACGAAGTCAACACACAGAAAGTGTGGGCCGAAGCAATGAAAGATACGGTCGGACTTCAGAAATATTATGAAGAACACTCCACGAAATATGTTGACCCCAAGACTTTGGAGTTGAACAAATTGGACGACATCCGTGCCATTGTCATCACGGACTACCAAGAGTATTTGGATCAAAAATGGATTGCCGAACTGAAAAAGAAGTATAATCCGACCGTTGACGAAAAGGTATTTCAATCACTTCTAAAGAAATAGCATTGAAAAAGGCATTTTGGGTTTTCTTGTTGGGGCTCCTGTCATTCGCTTCTTGTCAACGAAAAAACGACCCTATCGTAGCACAGGTTTACAATCACAAACTCTATGCTTCCGAAGTGCAAGCACAACTTCCCTCCGGACTCACCACGGACGATAGTTTAGCTTTTGCCAACCAGATTATCAGCAGTTGGATTTCAGAACAGATTCTGTTATATGAAGCGGAGAAATCACTTTCTATGAAGGAAAAGGACTTCAAGAAAGAGATGGCTGAATACCGGAAAACCTTGCTCCGAAACCGGTATCTCGAGAAAATCACTTCGGACACCAGCGCGTTCTACGTTGACGACGCCACCGTGCGAGCGGCCATTGCCCAAGCTCGTACCAACTACGTCAATGAAAAAGAGATTGTGCGAATCAACTACGTCAAAGTTTCCCCGAACTCTTCCATTAAAGAAAAAGTCAAGGACATTCTTTTCGATGAGGACAAACGACTTCTTGAGAAAGACAATTTGGTTCAACTATGTTCCGACAGTGTGGAGTACTTCATTGACGATGACACGTGGCTTTTCTGGGACGACATCCAATTGGAAGTGAACCTTGACGTTGACAACATCAACAAAAATTCCGGACAACCCGAACACATTGAGAAAAACACGCCGGATGCCTGTTACCTCATCGTGATTTTAGACTATAAGTCCGAGCAGACCGCCGAAGATTCGAAAGACTATTTTGAAAGCGTCCGCACGATGCTGATACAGAAAAAGAAATCGGAATACATTGACCAGAAGCTTCACGAATTATACCAGAAAGCTGAAAAGAAAGGTAAGGTTGCCCGTTAATTTTCTTTTGTAAAAAACATTTACAGATATGACCATTTCACTTACTGCTTTTTACATTATTTCAATACTCACTTACATCGGTTTCAATGTAGGGTTATGGGGAATTTTCACAAAAGCTGGCGTTGCTGGCTGGAAATCGCTCATTCCCGTTTACCGCTCATACCTTTGGCTACAAATTCTATCACGCCCCAAATGGTGGATGATTCTGTTGATTCTGCCTGTCACCAACGTATTTATGGGCTATATGATGATATGGAAAACCATCCGTCTGTTTGGAAAAACCAACTACATTCCGCTGGTTTTCGGAACGTTTTTCAACTATTTCTACCTTCCATACATTGGTTTTGCAAAAAAGGAAAAATACACACGGCTGGAGGATTTGCCAAAGTTCAAAAAAAGTGGCGCGCGCGAATGGGGCGATGCCATCATTTTTGCGGTATGTGCCGCCTTCCTGTTCCGCACCTTTCTGTTGGAATTGTACGCCATTCCAACCTCATCTATGGAAAGCACATTGATGGTAGGCGATTACTTAGCGGTGAGCAAAGTTCGTTTTGGAGCAAGAGTCCCGGAAACAGCATTAGCCATTCCATTTATGCATCACACGGTTTTAGGCACGGAGTCCGTTCCGTCGTACGTTGACTGGCTTCAACTCCCCTACCTTCGTTTTAAGCCGTTGCAGCCCGTCAAAAACAACGACCCCATCGTTTTCAACTATCCCGACGGGGACACCGTTGCCATTGAAAGACAGAGCGAAAGCTACTACGCCATCGTTCGCGAATTTGAAAGTATTTTGAATCCGGACGCGTCCAAAGCTGACAAAGAGATGGTGGCGATGCGTTATCCCGTTGAAATGGTTGCGTACCTTCAATCAAAATACGGCGACGGGCCTTACTATACGGGGAAAGGTCGCGACGCCGTCAAAAAAGAATATACCGTCAAAGCCCGTCCGGTGGATAAACGGGAAAATTACGTAAAACGGTGCGTCGCGCTTCCCGGAGACAAGTTGCAAATTATTAATGGACAGCTATATATCAACGGGAAAGCGGCAAAGAACCCCAAAAATATGCAGTTCCGCTACACCATTCCAGGCGGTCTTCCCAAATCAAAAATCAAAAAGCTGAATATCAATGAGGAAGACATCGCTCGCGAGCTCAATGGATACAGCTATTGTCTTAACCAAGAGCAGGTTGCACAAATCAAAGCGATGGGAAAAGAGGTCATTCCTCAAATGGAAGGGACGGAATACAACGCATCGATTTTCCCGCACGACGAACGTTTTGCTTGGAACAAAGACAATTATGGTCCCATCACCATTCCACAAAAGGGAGTCACCGTCGCCATCAATGATTCCACCATTGCGCTTTATGAAAAAATCATTCGCAATTACGAATTAAACACGTTGGAGAAAAGGGACGGAAAGATTTATATCAACGGGAAAGAAGCGCAAGAGTACACGTTTCAAATGGACTACTACTTTATGATGGGTGACAACCGTCACAATTCGGCAGACTCGCGTTACTGGGGCTTCGTTCCGGAGGATCACGTTGTAGGAAAACCGGTCTTGGTTTGGCTTTCGTTAGACAAATTCAAGGACTGGGGAGACGGGAAAATCCGTTGGAGCAAAATGTTTCGTGCTATCAAGTAGATACAATCAATTAGTTATCAATTAAATACAAAAGAAAAGCATCTTTTTGGGAAAAAAATTCAAAAAGGTGCTTTTTTATTGAAAAAAAATTCTAATTTTGCGGCATCATTTTAACAAATACATCACCCATTAATTAAATAATAGGAGGGACGCTATCGAGAACAAATCTATCTTTTTGATTTATTGACCAAAAGAAAGGAGAGCCTTATGAAAAAGATAGCGTTAACAGACAACGAGCTAATAGCTCAGTATGTATCTGGTGATGAATCCGCTTTAAAGACTTTAATCACGAGACACGAAAAGAAAGTTTTTTCGTACATTATGATGTCAGTCAAAAATCGCGAATTGGCGGAAGACATTTTCCAAGACACTTTCATCAAAGTCATCAACACGTTGCGCTCCGGCAATTACAAGGAAGAGGGCAAATTCGTACAATGGGTGATGCGTATCGCCAACAATCTGAAGATTGACTATTTCAGAAAAATGCAACGAATGCCTATGTTCGAAGGAAATGGTGAGTTCGACATTTTCGATGTCATTTATGGGACAGATCCTTCCATTGAACAGAAGATGATTACGGAGCAGATTTACGACGAACTGAGAATTCTCATCAAGATGCTCCCCGACGAACAACGCGAAGTTTTGGAGATGCGTATTTATAACGACGTGAGTTTCAAAGACATTGCCGAAATCACGGGCGTCAGCATCAACACGGCATTGGGCCGTATGCGTTACGCACTCATCAATCTTCGTAAAATCATCAAAGAAAAGAATGTGATTGTAAGCTAAAGTCACTTACCAATAAGGGATGAGAGGGAATGCCATTCGCGTTCCCTCTCTTTTTTTGTCATTTTTCATATTTTTTTGTCACAAACAAAATAATATACTGACAATTACGTTTAAGGAAGGTATTTTTACGAACCAAACAGATTGCCTATGGAACAACGTTCTACCCTTTTAAGGGGCAAAAAGACCCCCTCTCGTCTTCTGCCACGCAGACACGTTATCGAGAACATCTTAAATTACTCAAAATCAATGAGTATCATCCGGTTTCCTTTAGGAGATTCCATTATGATGATTAACAATTAAAAAAAGCATCTCAATGAGATGCTTTTTTTAATTTTCCACAAAACATTTTGTTGTACCTTTGCGCCTTCAAACCAAAGAATTATGAAAAGAATCCAGCTGTTCCTCCTTCTTTTAATACCGACAATTTTCTTACAGGCAGCTTTCTTTCAAAATGTTCCGCACACCCTGCAACAACCTAATGGAGACACCCTGTCGTGTTTTCTTACAGGCGACGAGTATTACCACTATCTTCACGATGCGGACGGATTCACCATCATCAAAAATCTGCAGACGGGCTATTACGTTTATGCCGTCAGGGATGGAGACCGTCTCGTTCCAAGTTCCTACGTGGCGGGAACGGTTTCGCCTCGAAATGTCGGCCTGGTGCCCCACGTCAACATCAGTGCGGAAGAATGGCGTGCCAAACGGAAACAAATAGAGAACGTAGCGCCTAAGTCGCGAGACGGAAACGGACAACAAAACCGCGGCACGCTCAACAATATCGTCATTTTCATCCGTTTTGCCGACGACACTGACTTCACGACGAATCCCGTGACCGTTTACAATATGTTCAACGCGCCTGGAGACGACGCCATCTCCCTTTATAATTACTACAAGAATGTCTCGTACAACCAGCTTGAAATCATCTCGCACTTCTTCCCTACCCCGACCGGAACAACCATTCTCTCCTACCAAGACAGCCACAACCGGAATTATTACCTGAAAGAATCGGTGGATAATCCGGAAGGTTACACCGATGAAGACGAAGATGAGGGGGCGGAACGGACGGAGCGAGAAATGGCACTGGTAACCAACGCCATCGAATACGTCCGCGATTTGATCCCCACCGATTTGGACATTGACAACAACCAAGACGGTTACGTCGATAACATCACCTTCATCATCAAGGGGGAGGTCGCCGAATGGTCAAACATTCTTTGGCCACACAAATGGAATCTCTATACCAACAGCGTTTTCATTAACGGGAGTCGCGTCTGGGATTTCAACGTTCACCTCAGCGACAACAACTACTACTTTACCACCTCCGTAATTTGCCACGAGATGGGGCACTCATTAGGAATGCCCGATTTGTATCATTATGACAACACCGTTGATATGACACCCGTTGGCCGTTGGGATTTGATGGGGATGAACGAGAATATTCCACAGCATATGGGGGCCTGGATGAAGTACCTATACGGAAACTGGATTGATGAGATGCCAGAAATCAATGAATCAGGCACTTATACACTTTACCCGCTAAGTTCCAGCACACCCGAACGGGTTTGTTACCGCATTGCGAGCGAAATTCCGACAGAGTTTTTTGTTTTAGAATATCGAAGAAATTACTCCCTATTTGAAATGAGATTACCTGGAACCGGTTTGATTATATATAGAATCAATGAATTATTCTGCGGGAATGCGCTATGGAACGGGGACGATTCTTTGGACGAAATCTACATTTACCGTCCTTTCGGGACATTGACGGAAAACGGGAATCTTATCCAGGCCTACTTTTCCAGTTCGGACGCGCGGGGCGAATTTTCATACGCCACCAACCCGAAGCCATTTCTTTCAAACGGATATATCAGTGCCCTTCGTCTGTATGACATCACGGTTTTCGAAGACAGTCTGACTTTCAAATATTTGCGTCCGGGCGACACCCTTTCCACCTCCGACTGTCCCAAAACGGCACTCCAAGTCTATCCCAACCCCGCCTCGGACGAAGTGACGGTTGATTTTAATTTCCCAGAAGAACAGATTGTGGAGGCATTCATCACCAATATGGCAGGGAAGAAAGTGGCTCAACTTGATTTTCAAAAGGAGAAAAAGATTTGTGTAAAAGAATATTCCAAAGGAATTTACGTTTTGCACATCAAGTTGCTGAATGGGGAAAAAATGGCACAAAAAATAGTAGTTCAATAACCCGTTCTCATTCCAAGAAACCGATTACAACAGACCATCATCTATGAATCTTTATACGCAAAAAAAACGCTGGAAATTTCTTTTATTCGCTTCCGCGCTCATAGCTTTTTTGCTAATTCTTTATTATTCAAATATTTTACTTAATGAAATTGCCCAAGAAGAAAGGCAAAAAGTCAATTTGTGGGCAGAAGCGGTCACACAGAAAGCGCAATTGGTGAACTACACCAACCATTTTTTTGACGAAGTGAAAATGGAGGAAGCCAAACGCGCCTCTCAATTAGCCAAAGTCATCAAGAAAGTATTTGATGCGCCGTTGGACGAGGATCTGACTTTTTACGTCGATATGTTGCAAGAGAACAAGACGATTCCGTTGATTCTCACGCAAATGGACGGAAGCATCAGCTACACGGCCAACGTTCCCGAGGAGGTAACCAAAATGAAAAACATTTCCGAATTAGGGGACGACTTAGACTCATACGAAAAATTGAAAGTCTTTTATGACAAGCCCAACTACGTCATTATGTACTATCGGGAGTCCAAAATATACACCGACCTCCGCAATTATATGAGGGATCTTCAGGAATCTTTTTTTGAAGAAGTCGTCATCAATTCGGCATCCATTCCTGTTGTCATCACCGATAGCACGGAACAGCACGTGGTCATATCGGGGAACGTGGATTCAACGGAGATGTCATCGTCCGAAGGGCTACGCCATCTGATTGCACGGATGAAGTCGGAAAACACGCCCATTGAAATCGACCTTCCCGACCAAGGACGCTGCTACGTCTTTTACGAAGAGTCATCCATTCTGACGAGATTGCGTTATTTTCCTTATATCCAATTTATTATCATCCTCGTTTTCATCATTGTGGCATACTTGCTTTTCAGCTTTGCCCGTCGTTCGGAACAGAATCGGGTCTGGGTGGGAATGTCCAAAGAGACGGCGCACCAGTTGGGCACGCCCATATCCTCGTTGATGGCGTGGACCGAAATTCTACGCAGCTCCAACGTGGATGCCTCCATTGTGGAAGAGATGGACAAAGACGTGAAGCGCTTGGAAACCATTGCCCAGCGGTTCTCAAAAATCGGCTCCGTCCCGGAATTGAAGGAGGAAAATGTGGTCGCCGTCATCGACCAGTTCACCACCTACCTTCGGACGCGCGTTTCCTCCCAAACCACCATCCTCTTCGATGCGACGCAATATGCGGACATCATCCTGCCCATCAACCGCTATCTTTTTGAATGGGTGATTGAAAATCTTTGTAAAAACGCAGTCGATGCGATGGAAGGGAAAGGGATGATTGTCATCGACATTTTGGATGAAGGGAAACAGATTCACATTGACATTACCGATACGGGAAAAGGCATTCCGCCGCAGAAACAAAAAACGATTTTCAAACCCGGCTACACCTCCAAGAAACGCGGCTGGGGCCTTGGACTGACGTTAGCGCGACGAATCATCACCGAATATCACAAAGGAAAACTTTTCGTCAAGTCCTCCATTGTTGGCAAAGGCACAACGATGCGGATTACTTTACCGAAATAGGGTGCGTATAGTTTGTAAAGTCCGTAAAGTTTATAAAGTTTGTAAAGGATTGGAGGGTGCGGCGGACGCCACAGTGTGACGTCTGATCCTGTTTTCCGCACATTTTTTGTGTGTAAATTATAATTATTTCAATATCAATATTATACGTTAAATTTTCGCTTGTTTTTGGGTGTCCCGAGAATTATTT
>DCHI01000069.1 GCA_002314795.1 Bacteroidales bacterium UBA1756
TATGTTAACGTATTATCGCAAAAAAAGTGTCAAAGTCAGGAAAGTTCTAATCCATAAAAAAAAGCGACCTGACGGCCGCTTTTTTATAAATGATTGAAAATCAGGTTATTTTTCAATTCTGATACGGGCATCTACTGCGGTAATGCTCTTGGACGTTCCCAACAGCGGGTTGAGGTCCATCTCCTTGATTTCGGGAGCAGCTTGTACCAAGGCAGATACGCGAGCCACTGTTTCTGCGAAAAGTTCTTCGTTGACGGGCTCTTGGCCTCTCACGCCCTTCAAAATCTTGTATCCGCGAAGTCCCTTCAACAAATCAAGCGCCTCTGCCTTGTTGACAGGTGCTAACGCCGCCTTGACGTCCTTCATTACTTCTACAAAAATGCCGCCTAAGCCGAAAAGTACTTGATGTCCGAACTTGGCATCGTAGCTGGCTCCGATGAAAACCTCCGTTCCGAAAAGCATCGGGTACATTTCAACCGCATACGTTTCCGGAATCTTGATCAGACGGTTGTATTCGCGAACGACCGTCTCTTCGTCTTTGACATTCAGGACAACGCCGCCCACGTCGGATTTGTGAAGCGGGCCGACGACTTTCATTACTAATGGATATCCGACTTTGCGTGCGAAAGCAACGGCATCGGCTTCTTTGTCCACTTCAACTTCCTGTTTGCGGTTGATACCGGCTGCGTCGAGAAGAGCGCGGATGTCGTCCAGTCCGAGGTAGCCGTTTTCACAGCGTTCAACCACCTTGCGGATAGCAGCTACGTCCACCTGCGGCATTTCCGGATTGATGGGCTGCGGTTTGGGCGTGTTCACCACCTTAGCCAGCGCATTTCCGAAAACACACTCTTCAGGGAAGTTGATACGATGCTTATTTTCAATGAAATCAGCAATTTCGTCTTTTACATTGATGATGGATGGAAGAATCGGGAAGATGGGCTTTTTGCAAGTCTTCATCTTTTCATCCAAAACTTTATAGACTTCAAAATTGGAGAACAGGCCGGGCGAACCGAAAATAACGGCCATAGCATCGATGTTGTCCAGTTTGTTTTCACAATAATCGATGATGGTTCCGAGTTGTTCGGCGGTGCCGGTAGCCAGGAAGTCAATCGGGTTTCCGACGGAGGAGCCCGGGAACAGTTTGGTGAGGAGTTCTTCTACGACGGGGCCTTCCAAGTGAGGAATTTCCAATCCGTTGTTGGAAAGAACGTCGGTCAACATAACGGCGGGGCCGCCTGCGTGCGTGATGATTCCGATGCGTTTGCCTTTTACTTCGGGATGCATAAAGATGGCACAAACCGTGGTGAGTTCTTGGCGGTTGTGGCAACGGACGATACCGGCCTTGCGGAAAAGTGCATCCACGGCAACGTCGGATGTGGCGAGTGCTCCCGTGTGTGACGAAGCGGCGCGGCTGCCCGCGGCGGAACCTCCCGACTTGATGGCCGCTATTTTGCAACCTTTGCTAATCAAGGAAGTAGCGTGTTTCAAGAGTTTGCGAGGATTGCGGATATTCTCCATATAAAGCATAATCACGTGCGAACTCTTTTCGGCATCAAAAGTTTCGTCAAGGTGTTCGAGCACTTCTTCGATACCCATCTGTGCAGAGTTGCCAACAGCCCATACACTATTGAAACTCAAACCGTTGGTGATCCCGTATTCTTTGATGAAAACAGCGGTGGCACCGGAGCCGGTGATGAAATCAACGCCTTTGGAGCTGAGCGGAGGAATCGGTGTGTCGAATGCCCCGTTGTAGTTCGTGTTGAGGAAACCGGTACAGTTCGGACCAATCAAACTGCCTCCCACGCTGTTGATGGTATCAACAATGTGCTTTTCGTATTCGGCACCTTGTGCGTTTTCCTCTGAAAAACCCGCGGAAATGATGATGAATCCACGTGTGTTTTTGTCGTGAACCAAAGTGTCAACCGTTGCGGGACAGTATTTGGCAGCAATCGCCAAAACGGCGCAGTCAACTTCGGGAAGTTCTTCCACTTTAGCGTAGCAATGAATGCCTTGAACTTCCGTCTCTTTCGGATTAACTGCATAGACTTTCCCTTTGAAAGGACTTGAAAGCAAGTTCTTTAAGAGTTTTCCACCAGGTTTGTGGACATCATTGGATGCCCCAACGATAACGATACTTTGAGGATTTAATAATTTTGGATTAATCATATATTTATTTTTATAATTGATTTTTCAACTATTAAATTATGTGTAAAGAAGTTAAATCTTTCCTTCGTCCGTTCCCAAAACGGCGGCAAATTTACGGATTTTTTGCGAAAGGGAAAGGCAAAACTTTTGCTATCTTTGCGCCCGCTAAAAATCTTTCAGATGAAAAAATTTATTCTTTTGTTACTCATTATTGTTGAGGTAGTGAACCTGTCGGCTCAAGATTGCTGCTGGGTGTTTTTTACCGATAAACACGATTGCTCTTTTGCCCCCTACGATTATTTTGATTCCAAAGCCATCGAACGCCGTCAACGCCAAGGTATTCCGTTGTTCGACAGCACCGATTTCCCGGTCAACGAGTCCTACTCGGCGGCGGTTTCCGCATTTTCCGAAGAATTGATTGGAACATCTCGCTGGCTCAATGCCGTGGCTGTCAATACGTTTCATATTGATGAAATAAAAAGATTGCCCTTTGTCCGCGCCGTCTCTTTGATTGAATCCTCGTTTACCCCCGCATCTGTTTCAGAGTCATTGGACTCCACCGAATGGATGAACATTTCTGAAACAAAGTTGTTTCCTCAGTTGCAGCGGATGCAGGGCGAGCAATTTGTGAAAAATGGTTTGGACGGAAAAGGTGTCCGCATTGCGGTTTTAGACGGCGGTTTCCGGCTTGCGGACAAACATAGCGCCTTTCAACATTTGCGTGATAATCAACAAATTATAGCAACTTACAATTTTCCTTTGAAGCAAGTAGATGTTTATGGCTGGGATTCGCACGGCACGATGGTGCTGAGTTGCATTGCGGGGATGAATGGGGACACGAAAATCGGCTTAGCAACTGGTGCCGAATTTTTGCTTGCTCGTACCGAAGTGGCTCTGGAGCCGCGTAAGGAGGAGGTCTGGTGGATGATGGGAATGGAGTGGGCGGACCGCAACGGCGCCGATATCATCAATAGTTCGCTCGGTTATGGAAAAGACCGTTACAATCCGGAAGATATGGATGGTACTTCTTTGGTGGCGCGTGCCGCTAATATAGCCGCCTCCAAAGGTATACTGGTCTGTAACTCAATGGGTAACGAAGGTGATGACCGGACGTGGCTCACTGTCATCACTCCCGCCGATGCCGACAGCGTGCTTTCCGTTGGCGGCATCAATGAAGATGATACGCCGTGCAGTTTTACCTCGGTGGGCCCTACTGCCGACGGACGCCTGAAACCAAATGTTTCTGCGTATGGCCACGCATTTGTCGCCAACCCGTCCGGAGCTGATCGTTATACTTACGCCTACGGGACATCGTTCTCCAGTCCGCTTGTCGCCGGATTCGCGGCCTGCGCGTGGCAGTCACATCGCCAGTGGACAAATATGCAACTGAAATCCGAATTGGAACATTCCGGTGATTTGTACCCGCATTATAATTATGTACGTGGTTTCGGCGTTCCGCAGGCATCTTATTTTGTTCAAAACCAGTCAATTACTTTGAAAGATACTTCATTCCTCACCACGCCGGGCGATTCGTCTGGAACGGCGTTACAAATGGTCGCGACCAAGTGGGGAGTCAATGCAAAATATAATTTGGTTCCGTACCTTTCTTGGGGCTTCGTTTTTCCTTCCAATCTAAATAACACGTTCCCAGTTAATTACGGAAAATCCGAAAGCATTGTTTTCGGTCTTCGTTTCAAAGGAAATATTTGCAAATGGTACAGTCTTGGTGTCGCTGCCGAAATAGGAGCCACGTGGTACAATTTAAAGGAGCCGCGTCCTGATGGAAATGAAGCGGATTTACTCCGTTATTTCAATACGCTAAAGAAGGAGAATATCCGCGTAAGTTTCTTAGTAGGTGAATTTTACCAGCGTTTCCGTTGTGTCCCCGGCGGATTGTTCGGCTATGGTTTTTATGTTGATATGGGCGTTTTCGCTGGATGGAACTTTGCCGCACGCCACAAAACCGTCTCCGACAACAGTGATTTCCCGATTACGGTGCTGACGCCGGCAAAAGCCATCAACCCTTTTCAGTGGGGCGTGCGCGGCCGTATCGGTTTTGACATCGTCAGCATCTTCGTCCAGTACCGCATCAGTCGCCTCGATGTAGATAAAACGGGGTTGGGAACGTATTGGAACCGTGAACTTCCTGATTGGGAGGCGGGACTTCAGCTGGTCTTGCCTATCGGAAAGTAGTTCCTATATATATATTGTATAATTTTAAAACAAAAAGTATGGAATCTTCAACTGATACCCAGAAATCGCGCAGAAAACGGGCTTGGGCGCTTCTTATCTTTCGGAAAATCAGGTCTTTGCTGAGCATTGAAGACGACACGGACATACAAGCGACCATCGCCTCCATTCAAAAATCAGTTGAGTTTCGCGGAATCAATGTGTGGATTTTGTTTTTTGCCATCATTATTGCTTCCATCGGGTTGAATGTCAACTCCACCGCCGTCATCATTGGCGCAATGTTGATTTCTCCGCTGATGGGACCTATCAACGGATTGGGTCTTGCCGTCGGAACCTTTGATATGGAATTGCTTCGTAAATCATTTCGCAACTTAGGACTTATGGTTTGTATAAGTCTTTTTGCTTCAATGATTTACTTTCTGATTTCGCCACTGAGTGATGCCCAATCAGAGTTGCTTGCCCGTACTCGCCCCACCATTTTCGATGTCTTGATTGCCATTTTCGGAGGATTAGCGGGAATTGTCGCCTCCTCTCGAAAGGAGCAGCCTTTTACGATTATCTCCGGCGTTGCCATTGCTACTGCCTTGATGCCTCCTTTGTGTACGGCCGGTTTCGGGTTGGCCACGTTCCAATTCCGTTACTTCTTCGGCGCCATCTATCTGTTTTTCATCAATTCCTTTTTTATTGCATTCGCTACTTTCGTGATTGTCAGGTATTTGAAATTTCCAATTGTCAAATTTGTCAATCCACAACGAGAAAAACTCGTTAAGCGAAGTATCATCGTTTTTGCACTTATCGTGATGATTCCCAGTCTCTTTACGGCCATTAGTGTGATAAAGGAGGAAGCATTTTACACGCAGGTATCCAAGTATGTGACGGCGGTTCAAACAAGCGAATCCCTGAAAGATGTCCAGCTAATCCGTTATGAAAAGACATATAATAAGAAGGCTCCGGTGTTGACGCTTACTTTTGTCGGGGACGAACTGTCTCAAAATCAAATCGATTCGCTCCACCATTTGTTGGCAGTTGATTACGGATTGGCCTCGACGCAACTTCAGATCAAGCAGGCCAGTCACGTGGTCGAGGCGGGCACGGAGGTCAATGTTTTGGGCGATATGCTTGCGTTGCGCGAACGCCAGATTCAGGAGCAAAAAAATGAAATTCAACAACTTAAAGACTCGATTTCCGTTGCTTCGGGCTATGCCTTTGTGGAGGTAGCAAAAAATGTATGTGAAAAGTACAAAGGATTGATTGGCGAAATCTCCATCTCCAACAGTGTTTACGTGGATTCCAAAACAGGGGAGGAGCGTGAAATCCCCACGGTATATGTCCGAATGACTGATGGCACTGCCAAGAATCGTGTCCGTGGCGAACTCTCCGAGTGGCTCCCGTTGTTGCTCGGTGTCGATAATGTCCGTATCATAATGGAGTGAAATTTCGACTTTGGACCTTCGACTTTGGATTAACTGCTAGTCGTTCACCGATTTCTCTCCGTTTCTTAGTCCCTTCGTCCTGTAGTGCAGCGTTCTTCCCCCGCACTGCGGACTTCGTCCTTGTACGGGGTTACCGAGGTGCGGCCTCTCCGAGGCTGACGGGGCTTCAGCTGCCCGGCGGAGGGCCTTCGTCTCTTCGTCTCTTCGTCCCTTCGTCCTGTAGTGCGGCGTTCGCCTCCCCGCACTGCGACTTCGTCCTTGTACGGGGTTACGGATGTGCGGCCTCTCCGAGGCTGACGGGGCTTCAGCTGCCTGGCGGAGGGCCCCGCACTGCGGACTTCGTCCTTGTACGGGGTTAGTGAGATGCAGCCTCTCCGAGGCTGACGGGGCTTCAGCTGCCGAGACTTTTCAAAAAACTGTGTCA
>DCHI01000059.1:0-539 GCA_002314795.1 Bacteroidales bacterium UBA1756
CAACATGCGAAACTTGAATAAATAAATGATGGTTAACCCCTCAACCATTCAATTAGGGAGTCCATATCGTCATATTCGTCGAAACCGCATTCTTCAGCCATACTTTCACACCATTCTTCGGCTTCATACCCAAAATCTTCGTATTCTGAGAAATCGTCATCTTGAAATTTACAAATTGCCTTGATTTTCATAGATTTGTTTTTATTGAAATAAATTGTTTGTTTTGACGCTGCAAAAATAAGAAGGAATTTTTGTAGAGATTTGGTTTTGCAAGGCTTGCAGCAAAAATCATCTTCCCACTATCCCCGATACGAAACTTCCTTCTTTTTCAAATCACCTCCGAACTTGGTCCACACAATCTTGTCGGCGGCGTCGGAGAAGTAGGTGGCTTCTTCGCGAAGAACGCCAGATGATTTTCTTTGCCTCCTTCCTTCGGACGCAAGCAAAGAAAGGAGAAGGAATCGTAGAAAAAAAGCAAAAAAAAATCCAGGCTTTTGCCTGGAATCTGTGTCTCCGCAGGGATTCGAACCCTGGACCCA
>DCHI01000059.1:560-21029 GCA_002314795.1 Bacteroidales bacterium UBA1756
AGTCAATTGCTCTACCAGCTGAGCTACGGGGACTTTTTCTCGTTGTTTGAGGCTGCAAAAGTACTACTTTTTTCTTTTCAAGCAACAGTTTGAACAAATTATTTTCTTTTTTATTGCTTCATCCTTCTTCTATTTTAATCAATAAATTAAATTATTATAAATGAGTGATTTAAGAAGTTTTATCAAGCTTTTTTTCAAAAGAATGAATCCTTCTATTCTTTGTGAAGCGTTTTCATTCTCGTTCGCACTTGATTTTTCTGCCTTTTTTTCGGAATTATCACAACAAAAAAGCCGAAGAACATTCTCTCCGGCTTTCTCTTTCTTTGTATGAAAATCAACTATTTGTTGTATCTTTCTTTCAAGACTTTCAACATATCCACCGTCATCGTTTCCAGATTGTAAGTCGGTTTCCAGTTCCATTCGTTGCGGGCAGCGCTGTCGTCCATATAGTTCGGCCAGCTGTCGGCAATTCCTTGTTTCAAAGGATCGACATCGTAGTTCATCGTGAAACTTGGAATATGCTTCTTGATTTCTGCATAAATGGTTTCGGGTGCGAAACTCATTGCCGTGACATTGAAAGAGTTACGGTGTACGAGTTTGGTCGGATCGGCTTCCATCAACTGGCAGATGGCGTTGATGGCATCCGGCATATACATCATATCCATCAGCGTGCCTTCTTTGAGCGGGCAGGTGAATTTGCCTTCCTTAATAGCGGCGTAGTAGATTTCAACGGCATAATCCGTGGTGCCACCGCCAGGGAGCGTGACATTGGAAATGATGCCCGGGAAACGAACCGAACGGGTATCGACGCCAAAACGTTTGTGGTAATAGTCGCTTAATAATTCGCCCGTAACCTTGGTGACACCGTAAATTGTCTTCGGGCGTTGGATGGTGTCCTGCGGTGTTCCGTCGTGTGGCGTTTCGGGACCGAATGCGCCAATGGAACTCGGCGTAAAGACGGCCGTGTTGAGCTCGCGAGAGACTTCCAAACAGTTGAGCAATGCGCCAATACCAATGTTCCAACCTAACATCGGGTTGAGTTCCGCCTTTGCAGACAAAATGGCTGCCAAGTTGAAAATGGTGTCGATATTGAATTTCTTGACGGCATCGGCAATATCTTGCTTGCTCGTCGCATCAATCTTTACAGAAGGACCTGCCTCTGCAAGTTCGGGGCGGAGGGGGTAAACAAGGTCACTGGCAACAACGTTGTCACTTCCATAAATCTTACGGAATGCGGGAGTCAGTTCGGAACCAATCTGGCCAGAAGCTCCTACGATTAAAATTCTCTTCATTAGTTAATATTTTTTATTGTTTATTTTTAGTTTTTGAGCCGCAAAAGTACGATAAAAAACGTTAGTAAAATGCGACTTTTTTCGTTTTTTTTGCTGAAATGTCTCCTAAATGTCGTTTCGAAAAAAATGAATTTTTTTCTTCCAAATTATTCAAATTCAATGGATTTCAAATCATTGATGGTCTCCTTGGGATTCGCTGACTTGAAGATATAATTGCCCGATACGAGAATGTCAGCGCCCGCTTCCACCAAGAGGGGAGCGGTTTCGTCATCCACACCGCCATCAACCTCAATCAGCACGTCCGGATTCAGCCGTTCAGCCATTTCACGCAAATTCTGGACTTTTCTCAAACTGTTTTGAATGAACTTCTGCCCGCCAAATCCCGGATTGACCGACATAATGAGTACCATATCCAAATCGGGCAGAATGTCTTCTAAAAGTGAAATAGGGGTGTGTGGATTGAGCGCGACGCCAGCCATCATATCTTCATTTTTAATCTGCCATACCAAGCGGTGAAGATGCGTCGCCGCTTCGTAATGAACGGTCAGGACATCGGCGCCAGCTTTCTTAAAATCAGAGACATAGCGTTCCGGTCCCGTAATCATCAGATGGACATCCAACGGCTTTTCAGCCATCGTGCGGATGGACTTTACAACCGGCAGCCCGTAAGAGATGTTCGGTACAAAAACACCGTCCATAATGTCCAGATGGAACCAGTCGGCGCGTGATTCGTTTACCATCGTAATGTCCCTGCCCAAGTTGCAAAAGTCGGCGGACAACATCGAGGGAGCTATCATTGGATTCATAGAGTAAGTATTTGTTGTTGTTTTTTTGAAAAAAGAGCCGTCAAAATAAAAATTCTGACGGCTTTTTTTTCGTGTATGTGTTTATTCTTCTTTCAGGAATGGATAACCGTAGTCGGTTGCAGGAACGTAGGTTTCCTTGATGCAGCGTGCGCTAATCCAACGATAGAGGTTGAGGGCACTTCCTGCTTTGTCGTTTGTACCGGAAGCGCGGGCACCACCGAACGGTTGACAACCAACAACAGCACCGGTCGGTTTGTCGTTGATGTAGAAGTTACCGGCTGCGTGACGCAAAATCTGTTCTGCTTTTTCGACTGCGTAACGGTCTTGTGCGAAAATAGAGCCCGTGAGTGCGTACGGAGAAGTGGTATCGCAAAGGTGCAAAGTTTCTTCGTATTTTGCATCCGGATAGACATAAACCGTGATGACGGGTCCGAAGATTTCTTCACGAATTGACTCATAATCAGGCGTATTGGCAACGATGATGGTCGGTTCTACAAAGTAACCGACGCTCTTGTCGCAGTTGCCACCGAGAACGACTTCTGCGTCCGGGGATTTCTTTGCACGATCAATGTAACCGGCAATATTGTCAAAAGATTTTTCATCAATGACAGAGTTGATGAGATTAGAGAAATCGCGGCCGTCGCCCATTTTCACGGTCTTCATCATTTCCTGGATGTGCTTGAGGGTTGCTTTCCACAAGGATTTGGGAACGTAAGCGCGGGAAGCGGCGGAACATTTTTGACCTTGATATTCGAAAGCGCCACGGAGAATAGCAACTGCCAATTCGCGTGCCGGTGCGGTCTTGTGTGCAAAGATGAAGTCTTTTCCACCAGTTTCACCGACAATCTTCGGATAGGTCTTGTAGTTATCAATGTTTTGACCGATCAATTTCCAGAAACTCTTGAACGTAGAGGTGCTTCCTGTGAAGTGAACGCCAGCTAAATAAGGTGACTTGAAGGCGACTTCGCTGATGACGGAACCACTACCTGGAAGGAAATTGATGACA
Source organism: Bacteroidales bacterium UBA1756 (assembly GCA_002314795.1). Taxonomy (GTDB): domain Bacteria; phylum Bacteroidota; class Bacteroidia; order Bacteroidales; family WCHB1-69; genus UBA1756. Next base: position 3,665 of record DCHI01000059.1, read on the forward strand.
CCATCAGGAATACCGGCTTCTTGCAACAGTCTCATAATGTAGTAGTTGGAAAGGATAGCCGTGGTTGACGGTTTCCAAATCGTAACATTGCCCATCAAAGCGGGAGCCACATTCAAATTGAGGGCGATGGACGTGAAGTTGAAAGGAGTGATGGCATAGACGAAACCTTCCATACCGCGGTATTCATTGCGATTGAGCATTGTGTGGTCGGAAATGGGTTGCTCACTGTAAATCTTTGAAGCGAAATAGGTGTTGAAACGGAGGAAGTCGATGGCTTCGCACGGGCAGTCGATTTCAGCTTGGAAAGCGCTCTTGCCTTGTCCCAACATTGTGGAGGCATTCAGAATGTAACGGTACTTGGTAGCAAGGAGTTCGGCGGCCTTCATCATAATGGAAGCGCGTTGAATCCACGGCATACTTTCCCATTTTTCACGGGCTGCCATAGCTGCATCGATGGCCATTTGTACACATTCTTTATTTACTTTGTGATATTTTGCAAGAACGTGGCCGTGTTCCGTAGGCATAACAACCGTGCCCAAGTCGCCAGTTTTCACATCCTTACCTCCAATGATAAGAGGAATTTCAATACATTGATTGTATTGTCTATCTAATTCTTTTTTAAGAAGTTCTCTTTCGGGAGTGCCTGGGGCATAACTGTAAACCGGTTCGTTCTTCGGTTCTCTGAAAATGTAATTTGCGTTATTCATCTTGTTATTTATTTGGGTTAAAAATTATTACAAAATTATCGAAGCTTGGCTCCGGCTTCCTTTTCGTAAGCGGCGATAAGCTTGTTCATCACCTTGGTGATGTCGTCGTCCGTCAAGGTCTTGTCAGCGTGCTGTAGCACGAACGTAAGGGCGTAGGACTTTTTACCCGGCTCAATATTCTCACCTTCATAAACATCAAACAAAGAGACATTTTTCAACAGTTTGGAACCGTATTTGTATGCGATTTTCTCCAAAGTGTCGTAAGTGACGTTTTTGTCTACAACAAGAGCGAGATCTCTTTTTACGGCTGGGCAGGAAGGGATTTGCGAGTAGGTGACATTTTCACCGTATAATGAATAGAGCAAATCAAGGTTCAACTCGGCGTAGCAAACTTCCTTCTTGATGTCAACATATTTAAGAATAGAAGGTTTCACTTCGCCAATGGTTCCAATGATTTCGTCTCCCATTGTATAAACCAAGCAACTTGAGAAACGTGCGTCTTCTCCAATGGATGATTTCATATTCTTAACATTCAACAATTTGAATGTGTTTTCAACCATATTTTTCAAATAGAAGAAGTCAATCTTTTGTCCTTGTTCGTTCCAAAGATCGTCGTGCGTGCTGCCCGTGGCAAACAAAGCGAGCAATTGGCTCTCCTTGTATTGTTCCGTAACAGAATTTTCGCGGGTGGCGTCCGGATTCTTGAAATAGACTTTACCGAACTCGAACAATTTGAGGTTGGCGCGTTTGTTATTGACGTTTCGTGCAATGTTTTCCAAACCGCCGAAAAGGAGCGTCTGACGCATTACGTTCAATTCGGAACTCAGCGGATTCAAAAGACGGACGGCCTCATTTTCTTTGATAAAGTCAAAGTTTTCGGCGTAAGCGCCTTTCGTAAGCGAATTATTCATTATTTCAAAGAAACCATTGTCAGCCAAGTAAGTAGAAACTTTCTTTTGGACAGTGCGATAATTCGGTTCCGCTCCTATATTAATATTGTAACGCATCACCTCGGGAATTTCCACATTGTTGTAACCGTAAATTCTCAGGATTTCTTCAATGAGGTCGATGGGGCGCGTTACGTCGGCTTTGTACAATGGGACGGACGCAGTAATCTGTTCGTCACACGCTTTAGAGGAGGAGAGATCAATTCCCAATGAAAGCAAGATGTTGGAAACCATCTGTTTATCGATTTTCTTTCCTGCCACCTTATTGATTTCGTCGTAGCGAAGAATGATTTTCTTGCGTTCAATTTCCGTTGGATAGACATCCATCACTTCGGACGTGAGGCCGCCTGCTATTTCTTTGATTAAATTGGCTGCGCGACGGAGGGCGTAAACGGTGATTTCCGGATCACAGCCGCGTTCAAAACGGAAAGCGGCGTCGGTCTTGAGATTATGTCTTCTGGAAGTTTTTCTGATGGAAACAGGATTGAAGTAGGCGCTTTCCAAGAAAATGTTCTTGGTCGTTTCCGTCACCCCCGAATCTTTACCGCCATAGACACCGGCGAGGCACATCGGCAGTTTCTCGTTGCAAATCACCAAGTCACTTTCATCCAGCTTGATTTCGTTGCCGTCCAACGTGATGAAAGGCGTGCCGGTGGGCATATTTTTGATGATGACTTTGTTGCCGATGATTTTGTCAGCATCAAAAGCGTGCAGTGGCTGTCCGATTTCAAACATCACGAACTGTGTGATATCCACGATGTTGTTGACAGGGCGAACGCCGATGGAGCGGAGTCGGTTTTTCAACCATTCCGGAGACTCGTGCACGGTAACATTATCGATGGTAAGTCCCGTATAACGGGGACAATCCTTTTTATTTTCAATGGTTATGTCAATGGATTTGCGAACCGTATTACGGAATTCGCGGTCTAACGGCAGGATGGGGGAGGAGCATTGAACGCCGTTTGCCTTGAGGATGGCTTGCAGGTCGCGTGCCACTCCGAAATGGGAGATGGCATCGCTGCGGTTAGGAGTAAGGCCGATTTCAAAGATGGTGTCTGTTTCAACATTGAACAGTTCGGCAGCGGGAGTCCCGACCTTCGTATCGGCGGGCAGAACCATAATGCCGTCGTGGGATTCGCCGACTCCGATTTCGTCTTCCGCACAGATCATCCCTTCGGACGGAACGCCGCGTAATTTTGATTTTTTAATGGTAAAGGACTCGTCCCCGTCATAGAGAACCGTTCCGATGGTAGCCACAATCACCTTTTGGCCTTGAGCCACATTGGGCGCGCCGCAAACGATGTTCAGCGGTTCTTCACGACCAACATTGACGGTGGTTACGTGAAGGTGGTCGGAATCCGGATGCGGCTCGCAGGTGAGAACTTCACCCACGACAAGACCGCGCAAGCCGCCTTTGATGGTTTCAAAAGACTCGACGCCTTCCACTTCCAGACCGCAGGATGTCAAATATTCGGCTGTCGTTTCAGGATCCAAGTCAAAACTAATGTATTGTTTGAGCCAGTTATACGAAATTTTCATTTATCAGATAAAGATTTTGTAGTGTTATCAAGTCTAATTAAATTTAAAAAAGAGTTCCCCCACCAACCGTGGGAGAACTCCTTCCTTTTTTTCTCGAAGTTATGCCACTGCGATAAGAAGGCAAACTACGATGGCAAACAGAGCGACACCTTCTACGAAGGCAGCGGTCAGAATCATATTTGTTCTGACATCACCTGCAACTTCAGGTTGGCGTGCGATGGATTCCAACGCACCTTGGCCGATTCTACCAATACCGATACCAGCACCAATAGCTGCGAGACCGGCACCGATACCAGCGCCCATTTTACCGATAGAACCATCGGCTGCTGCTTGCAATAACAAAGATAAACTTGACATAATGTAATTATTTATTAGTTAATAAAAAGGTTTCCTAAACTTTTAACTTTATGAACTTTATAAACTTTATAAACTCCTAATGTTCTTCTTCCATCGCCATACCTGTGAAAAGGGCGGTCAGCAGCGTAAATACGAATGCTTGAATGAAAGCAACGATGCATTCCAAAAGTCCCATAAAAACGTAGAAGACCAATGAGACAATGGATACGCCGTAACCGAGTGCGGGGCCGTAAAGTCCACCGAAAATGAAAATCAGGGAGATGACACCGAGAGCGATGATGTGGCCAGCCGTGATGTTGGCAAAAAGACGGACCATCAACACGAAGGGCTTCGTGAAGATTCCGATGAATTCAACGACGGGCATCAACGGAATGGGGAATTTCAAGAACCACGGCACACCGGGGGTGTTGACAATGTGTTTCCAGTAATTCTTGTTGGAAGAAAAAGTGGTCATCAAAAAGGTAATCACGGCAAGAATACCGGTGATGGCGATATTGCCCGTGACATTGGCGCCACCAGGGAAAATAGGAATCAATCCCATCAGATTGTTTACTAATATAAAGAAGAACAAGGTAAGGAGGTAGGGGAAATATTTTTCATATTTGTTTCCAAGAGAAGGAATCGCCACTTCGTCGCGAATGAAAAGGATGAGCGGTTCCACCAGACCTTGTGCGCCGTGAGGCGCTTGATTTTCACGCTGTTTGTACTGTTTGGCAACCTTGAGGAAGAGCCACAATAAAATAATGATGGAAATCAACAAGGAGCACACGTTTTTGGTAATGGAAATGTCGATGAGGGAGGCATCGGCATCAATAAGAGAAGCCATCCCTTCGTCATCGGTGATGTTATTCTTCTGTGCGAGTTCAGCGATTTCACCAGTAAATTCTGAATCATTCAACTTGACGATGGTGCGCTTGGTTTCCGGAGTGAATCCTAAGGCGTAGCCTTTATAGGCGCAATGTCCGTGATGAAACTTGTTGGACATAAAAACGACAGGTTTCCCACCATCGAACAGAATGACGGGGAGCGGAATCGAAACCGACTGAGCACCTTCACCGGTAATGTGCCAGCCATAATCGTCTATGACGTGACCGACGATGAAAGGACCCGGATTGAACTTCTCGGATTCTGAATTTTCAGTAGCAAACAATGAAGTTGTGGAAAAAAATAAAAAAATAACTGTTGAAAGCGCGAGTAAAAATTTTTTCATTTCCTAATCTAAATATAACTGTATAAAGTTTTTACACTAAGTTGCAACGGGGGGCTTCCCCCTCAAAATTTCAAGCGGCTAATATACACTTTTTTTTAATCTCTCACGTTGAAAAAAAGATTTTATTTCTCCCGTATCGTTTGTAAAAAAATATGTACCTTTGCAAGCTCAAAATTTAAAGATTGCCTATATGAAAAAACTTGGTATTTCAATCATTATGATTAGCATACTGTGTGCCTTTACAATGAATATTGGCTTCGCACAGTCATACGAAACTTCCACCACCGATGCGCAAACAGGGGAGGTGACATTTGAAAAATACAACTCAAAGCAAGAGGTAGTTGGTAAAACCAAGCTCCGCCTTCCCGAATATAGTGGCGGCTTGGATTCCCTATACATCTTTATGGACGAGAATCTGAAATATCCGGAAGCATTGAAATCCATCAAGGCCGAAGGAACCACGCTCGTCCAGTTTATGGTAGAAACGGACGGCTCCCTGTCGGAAATTGCCATCATCCGTTCATCCGGTTATCCGGAAATGGACGATGAAGCGTTGCGCGTCGTCAAGTTGTTCCCCAACTGGAAGCCCGCCACTAAGGACGGTGCCGTTTTCGCTATGAAAACGCAACTCCCCGTTAAATTCACCTACGAAGAAGAAAAATAATTAAGAAAACGAGGACTTTCCTCATATATCAAAAGTTAGAATTTTAAAGTTGAGAAGATGGAAAATTTAGAAAAAAATGAAGTTTTATCAAGATCGGTAAGAGCAGGTAAGAGAACTTACTTTTTTGATGTTAAGGCAACGAAAGGTGATGAAAAATATCTGACTATCACGGAAAGCAAACGCAAGTTCAATGCCGATAACGGAACTTTTTTTTACGAGAAACACAAATTGTTTTTATATAAGGAAGACTTCGACAAATTCAAAAACGCTCTGGGTGCTATGCTGAACTTCATCGAAACCGGTGAAATGCCCGCCGACGAATTGTTCGCTGTCCCGGAAAGAAACTACAACGACGACATCAACTTTGAAGATTTAGACGCCTAATGGGAAAGATTATCGCCGTCGTCAATCAAAAAGGCGGAGTGGGGAAAACCACCTCCGCCGTTAATTTGGCTGCCTCGCTCGCCGTCCTTGAACACAAAACCCTGCTCATCGACGCCGACCCGCAGGCCAACGCTACTTCTGCCGTCGGTATCGACCCCAACGAAATCACTACCAGCATCTACGACTGTATGATTGGGAACCGCACTGTCAATGAGACAATTATGGAAACGGAAATCCCTAATCTGCACCTGCTGCCCGCAAATATCAACCTCGTGGGCGCTGAAGTGGAAATGATTGACGTTGATAGACGCGAATACCGAATGAAGGACGTCCTTACCGAAATCAAAAAGGATTATGCCTTCGTCATCATCGACTGCGCACCGTCACTCGGTCTGCTTACCGTTAACTCCTTAGTGGCCTCCGACTCGGTCATCATTCCCGTTCAATGTGAATATTTTGCATTGGAAGGCCTTGGCAAGTTGCTGAATACCATTCGTTTGATTCAAAACGGAATGAATCCTGAGCTGACGATTGAAGGAATCCTCCTTACGATGTACGACTCCCGTCTGAAATTGGCCAACGCGGTTGTAGAAGACGTTCAGCAGCATTGTCGCGGAATTGTTTTCCAAACCATCATCGCTCGTAACATCCGTCTCAGCGAAGCGCCCAGCCACGGTAAGCCTTGCATCACGTACGACATTCAGTCGAGAGGTACGGTCAACTATCTGAATCTTGCAAAGGAAATTCTTAGCAAAAACGGACTCTAATCCTATAAAACGCTATGACAAAGAAATTAAACACTGGCTTGGGCAAAGGCCTCGGTGCCTTGCTCGGCGAAGGTGAGTACTCTGTGCTCGCCCCTAATTCCAGCGCCCGCGTCAAAGCGGACTCCAATACGACTATTCGGATTGATTCCATCGACGTAAATCCGGGACAGCCCCGTACAGATTTCGATCAGGAGGCGCTCGAGGAACTGGCTCAGTCCATCAAGACCTACGGCCTCATTCAGCCCATCACCGTTCGCCCTATCGAGAAAGGCCGCTACCAACTCATTTCTGGAGAACGCCGCTTGCGTGCCTCCAAATTGGCTGGACTGACCGAAATTCCTGCGTACGTACGCTCCGTCGATGAAGTACAGTCCATACAAATGGCTTTGGTCGAAAACATTCAGCGTGAGGATCTTAACGCCATTGAAATCGCAGTTTCCTACCAACGTCTTTTAGACGAGTGTTCCTTGAGTCAAGACGAACTTAGCGAAAAAGTTGGCAAGGGAAAAACTACCATCGTTAACTATCTGCGTTTGTTGAAGTTGTCGAAAGAGGTGCAAATCGCCGTCCGCGACAACAAGGTTTCTATGGGACACGCCCGTTCTATCGTCGGTTTTGAAGACTTCAACGTCCAAAACCAAATGTTGGAAGAGGTGTTGCAAAAAAACTTGTCGGTTCGTGAAACGGAGGCACTTGCAAAACGGCTTTCACAGACTGTTAAGCCAAAACGAAAAATCACCGTACGGCTTTCCGACCAGGTTCAAAGTTTTAAAGACGGATTCTCTGCCAAATTGGGATCCAAAGTCTCCATTGTAAAAGATGCAAAAGGCATCGGAAAAATTACAATTCCTTTCAAATCTGACGACGAATTGTCAAAAATCATCAAAATTCTTTCAAAATAAAAGCCCTATATCACGGGCTTTTTTCTAATCAATATGAAATTTTGCAAGTTGTTACTTTGTCTCCTTTTCGTGACCGCCTCCATAGGGCAGTTCGCTTCGGCACAAAGTGACTCCGTGCAAATCAAGGAGAAAGACGATGTTTCCATCTCTCCCGAGAAGAAGAAAAACACAAAAAAGAACGAGGTTTTTATTACTGGAAGTATTAGCGATTCAGTCACGACAGTTCATACTACCGATTCCATACTCCGCAAAAAGCACAGTCCGGGCCTGGCAGTAGGACTTTCGGCTGTAATCCCTGGTGCTGGGCAGATTTATAATAAAAAATGGTGGAAAGTTCCCATCATTTATGCCGGTTTAGGCACCTCCATCTATTTGACGTGTCGTTTTGCAAAAAAAATGAACACCTACAAATACGAATATCGTTACCGGATGGACGGCACTTTAGATAAGTTAGACCCAGCCCTTAGCGGAAAAAGTGACGAGAACATTCTTTCGTTAAAAAAACAATACCAGCGCTATATGGAGATTTCCATTGCCGCAACAGGTATCATTTACGTTTTGAACTTGATTGATGCTGTCGTGGACGCGCATCTGTTTTATTTCGACATATCCGACGATTTGTCATTGAAATTGTCCCCCTACGTGCAACCCACACCGTTTGAACATATCGGTGGGGGAGGGATAGCAATGACATTCAATTTGAAATAGTCAGTGTTTTATTCCCACACTGCCTTTATTTTGCAAAGTTCCTCGTCCTGTCGAACGATGGAAACGATTTCTGCATTGCAACTTTCCTGATGAGAAAAGATGGTATAGGAATCTCCAAAACGTGCTTGTTGTGTGTAGTTTATAACAATTTGTTTGAGTGAATGTTTATGTAAGAAATCAATCGGGAGACTGTCAATGTACCATTTCACGTAATTGGCATTATTGACGTGGCAGTTAGTATCAATGTCAGAGAACAGCACATCACGAGTGATGACGGTTTGCGAACTTTTCCAGTCAGTATTGCCGATTTTCAGATTGAGATGAAAATCGTCGTCGTTGGCTTTGTAAGTAGATTTTTGGCAGTCAGCAACTTGTTCAATAGTTTGTGGCTTAAAGGTCTGATTATCTAAAATAATCCAAACGGATTGAGCTTGTACGATGATACACCCTTGGGAATCAATAACTTCAAAACTACGAGGTTGCATAATTCGTTGAGGCGGATTTGCCCACGTGCGTATGGTAATGGTCTCGTTTTTTCGAGGAAGTCGATGGATTTGGAGTCCCATTCTGTAGATAGCCCAAAAACATCCCTTTTTATGCAAATCGTTCCATCCGATACCAAGACTATCTACGTGTTTTTCAGCAGTTTGCTGAAAACAGCCAAGTAGATAAGGGACGGAAACTTCAAAGAATTGCGTGATATGATGTGATTGAATATCAAATTGTTGAGAATAGACAGCGGTTGACATCATTTTTGAAAATTAGAGCTGCAAAGTTAGGAATAAAAATCTTAATTTTGCAACTTGATTTTGCTGAAAAGATAATAATGAAAAACGACACACAAACGCCTGATTTACACGAAGAAAGAGCCGTTCTTGTAGCTGTTGCCACACCCGCTTGTGGCATCGAACGTGTAACAGAATATTTGGATGAACTTGCATTTTTGTTGGAAACGGCTGGCGGCATTACTGTCAAGAAATTCGTTCAAAATCTGACGTACAGAGATCCGAAGACCTATCTGGGAAGTGGAAAGTTGGAAGAAGTGGCCGTTTTTATCAAAGAAAACGACATTGAATTAGCTGTTTTTGACGATGAACTTTCGCCCTCACAAATCCGCAACATAGAATCTATTCTTCATTGCAAAATACTGGACCGCACCCATTTGATTTTGGATATTTTTTCAAAAAGAGCACAGACAGCACATTCCAAAGTTCAAGTGGAACTTGCTCAATATCAATATCTTTTGCCAAGATTAACTGGTATGTGGAGTCACTTGCAGAAACAACGTGGCGGTATCGGAATGCGTGGCCCGGGTGAAAAGGAAATTGAAACCGACCGCCGCATCATTCGAGACCGTATTTCCTTACTAAAGAAAAAGTTAGTAGAAATTGACCGACAGAAACTTACGCAACGAAGCAATCGAGAGCAATATGTGCGTGTTGCGTTAGTTGGTTACACCAACGTGGGTAAATCTACGCTGATGAACTTGATTAGCAAATCCAACGTGTTTGCTGAGAATAAGTTATTTGCCACCCTCGACACTACCGTCCGAAAGGTCGTGATTGAAAACCTTCCATTCCTTCTTTCCGATACCGTCGGTTTTATCCGCAAGCTGCCCCACAGCTTGGTAGAATCCTTCAAATCTACGTTGGACGAGATTCGGGAGACAGACCTCATTCTTCACGTAGTTGACATTAGTCATCCGGACTTTGAAGAACAGATTTCCATCGTGAACCAGACGTTGCAGGAAATCGGTGCCGGAAACAAGCCAGTCATCACCATTTTCAACAAGATTGACAATTACAAATGGGTGGAAAAGGATCCGGATGACCTTACTCCCAAAAAGAAGGAAAACATTACGTTAGAGGAACTTAAACAGACGTGGATGGCAAAAATGAACCACCGGACGCTTTTCATTTCTGCCAAAACAAAAGAAAATATGGAGGAAATGAAATCGGTTCTTTATGAAGAAATCAAGAAACTCCATATTCAGATTTATCCATACAATAACTTCCTGTACTAAAAGGAAATACATTTTTTTTGATAGAAATAAGAAAACAGATATAGCTATGAACGAAGCATTATTCAAAATAGGAATCACCCACGGTGACTTGAACGGAGTCGGGTACGAAGTCATTATGAAAGCATTGAATGACAATAAGATGTTGGAACTTTGCACCCCCGTCGTATATGGAATTGCCAAAGTCGCCTCCTTTTATAAAAACCAAATGGACTTGCAGGATTTTTCTATGCAGGTCATCAAGGGGCTCGACCAACTCAATTTGCGTAAAAGCAATCTCATCAACATTACCGACCAGGAAGTTGCCGTAGAACCCGGTAATACGACACAAATTGCCGGAAAAATGGCAGAACTTGCATTAAATGCTGCTTGCAAGGATTTAAAAGAACGAAAAATTGATGCCATCGTCACTGCGCCCATCAATAAAGCGAACATTCAGTCAAATACGTTCAAATTCAATGGCCATACGGAGTACTTTGCTCATCAGTTTTCTTCTTCGAATTCTATGATGATGATGGTGACGGAAGGTTGCCGTATCGGATTTGTCACGAACCATCTTCCCGTTTCAGACGCGGCAAAAGCCATCACAAAGGAACTTATCGTTAAGAAAATCAAGATGTTGCAACAAACCTTGCGCGTTGACTTCGGCTGTTCCAATCCAAAGATTGCCGTTCTCTCGCTAAACCCGCACGCCGGTGACAACGGACTGATTGGGAAAGAAGAAAGTGATGTGATTAAACCGGCTATCAACCAAGCATTTGATGAAAAAATCAACGCGTTTGGGCCATTTCCGGCAGACGGATTCTTCGGAAGCGGAAATTACAGAAAGTTTGACGCAGTTCTGGCTATGTACCACGATCAGGGAATGCTCCCGTTCAAGATTCTTTCCAACGGCGAAGGCGTTAACTTCACCGCCGGTTTGCCCATCGTACGGACTTCTCCCGCCCACGGAACGGCTTACGATATCGCCGGCAAAGGCCAAGCGGATTCTCAGTCAATGCGGAATGCCATCTATCTTGCTATCGACATTCTTCGCAATCGTCAGGAGTATGCCGAATTTTCCAAGAAATCCAACAAGTAGTAAAATCCAATTATTTGGTTATCAATAAAATGAAGAATAAATTATCTTTGTGCACAGTCCTTTTCTGTGCTTTTGTTGCTACCTTTACCTCTTGCAACAAAAAGCAGGATGGAGGTGCTGAAACGGGACAAGAAACCGTTGTTATGCCGTCGTTTGATGCGGATTCCGCTTTCAACTTTGTAAAAGCGCAAACCGATTTCGGACCGCGGGTTCCCAATTCAGAGGCACACGAAAAATGCGCCACCTTTTTATACGAAACGCTTTCCCGTTATTGTGATACGGTTGTCCTACAGCATTTTGACTCAAAGTCTTACGATGGGAAAACACTGCACGGGACGAACATTATCGGGTCCTTTTCTCCTGAAAAATCGCGTCGCGTCGTTTTATCGTCGCACTGGGATTCGCGTCACGTGGCTGACCACGACGCCGATGTCAATAACCACACCCGGCCCATTGACGGTGCCAATGACGGCGCGAGCGGGGTAGGGGTACTGTTGGAACTCGCCCGCCAGTTGTCAATGAAAAATCCTGAAATCGGTGTGGATATCGTGCTGTTTGACTTGGAAGACTACGGAACTCCGGAAGGCATTGACGCACCCGAAGGCGAATGGTGGGGACTTGGTTCACAGTACTGGGCACAAAACCCTCACAGAGAAAATTTTACGGCGGAATACGGAATCCTTTTGGATATGGTCGGAGCTTCGGACGCCCGATTCCGTTACGAGTATTTTTCTGCCTATTATGCACAAGACATTTTGTCAAAGGTTTGGGGCGCCGCTTCGCAATTGGGGTTCGGGCATTACTTCGTGTCTGAAAAATCGAATCCCATCACCGATGACCACTACTACGTTAATACATTGGGCCGGGTGCGTATGATTGACATCATCCATCAGGACGATTATACCGGCACCGGTTTTCCTGCCACCTGGCACACGCTCAATGACAACATTGAACACATTGACAAAAACACGCTTTCCGTTGTCGGAAAGACCTTATCTCACGTTATTTATTCAGAATAATGAGCACTTTTTTCTATCAGGACACTATCGTTTTTAAATTTGGAGGTGCGTCGGTTAAAGACGCTGCAGGAGTCAAAAACCTTCAAAATATTGTAGAAAAATACAAAGATCAGCATCTTTTCATCGTTATTTCTGCTGTTGGCAAAACCACCAATTTGTTAGAAAAGATTTTAGATGCTTATTTCTATGGAAATGGGAATCCCTTTGAACTGTTTGAACAGCTGAAAGATAACCATTTTGAAATAGCGAAAAATTTAACGGAAGAAAATGGCCGCATTATCGCCAAATTGTCAACCGTTTTGAATCAATTGGAAGAAAAGTTGCATTCGCCGCACTCCAACAACTACGAATACGAGTATGATCAGATTGTCAGTTTTGGAGAAATTCTTTCTACTAAATTGATTTCCACCTATTTAAACATTATCGGGTTGCGAAATCAATGGTTGGATGCGCGTCAGATGCTTATTACCGATAAAACTTACACGGAAGCAAAAATCGACTGGAAAGCTTCTGAAGAGAAACTGATGGAGGCCATCGCTTCGGCCAACTCCAAAAAGGAGGAACAGTTGTTTATCACGCAAGGTTTTATCGCCGGGACGGCAGATGGCGAAACGACGACTTTTGGTCGCGAAGGTTCTGACTACTCAGCCGCTATTATTGCTTATTTGCTTCAGGCGGAAAGTGTTACTATTTGGAAGGATGTTCCCGGACTGCTTAATGCCGATCCGAAATTTTTCCCGGAAGCCGTCAAATTGGAGTCCATCTCATACGAAGAGGCGATTGAACTTTCGTATTACGGTGCCACCATCATTCATCCAAAAACACTTAAACCGTTACAAAACAAGAATATACCTTTGTTTGTAAAACCGTTCCTTCATCCGGAAGAATCCGGTTCGGTGATTTCATCAACGAAGCAGTCCGAATTCATTCCGTCCTATATTTTTAAAAGACAGCAGATGCTCGTCACGATTTTCCCAAAGGATTTTTCTTTCATTACTGTAGAAAATCTTTCCGAAATTTTTGACATTCTGTCGAAGAATGCGGTGAAAATCAATCTGATGCAAAACACGGCACTTAGTTTTTCCATTTGTACCGACCATCACCCACATCGTATCAAAAGGGTTTTGGACGCTCTGAACAAAAATTTCATTATCAAATACAATGAAAATATGGAACTTGTCACGGTGCGTCATTATACGGATGAAATCGTCGCAAAAATTGTTAAAGGACGTAATGTTTATGCGGAACAACGTTCACGAGCCACCATTCAAGTAGTTGTAAAAGAGAACGAAGCGTAAGATATCACACCACAATCATTTCTAATCATCTCAAATTTTGCTCAAAACAAGCAAGGAAATTGCTATTTTATTATGAAAAAAATCATCATCACTTTTCTGCTATTTTTACCTCTTTTTTTCTACACTTTTTCACAGAATAATTACGAATATTACCAACGCGCGCTTGGTTTGCGTGGGACGGCCTTGCAAGATACGTTACACGAAATCATCAAAGGGCACGAGCGCGTCAGTTATTACGATCTTCGTTACTCATTGGCACAGACCGACACTTTGCCGAACGGCGAAATCTGGGACATTTACACCGACACTTGCCACTGGCGGGCCAATGAAGCACACGCGCTGCCGTTGGCTTCCGGCGCCGCGCACGAATGCGACTGTATGCAACGAGAACACAGTTTCTGTCAATCGTGGATGGGTTCGGTTTATTATGACATCGTTGACGAACCTTTCTATTCCGATATGTTTCAACTGTACCCTACAGATGGATATATCAATCAGTTACATAATGACAACCCCTACGGAATGGTGGCAGAAGATGGCGCTGACCGTACCTTTGCCAATGGCAGTCGGCTTGGACTGAACACCTATCCGGGCGCACCTTCCGTTACCGCTTACGAACCCATCGATGAATACAAAGGGGACATCGCCCGCTCCTTTTTCTATATGGCGACACGTTATAAGTATGAAGATCAGACTTTTATGCAAGAATCTCCGATGACGTACCAGTCGCAACCTAAAGAATGGGTGTTGGAAATGCTTTTGGCGTGGCACCATCTTGACCCCGTGAGTCAGAAAGAGCTGGACCGTAACGAAGCCATCTACCGCAATTGGCAGCGTAACCGCAATCCGTTTATCGACTATCCCGAATTGGCCGACCTGATTTGGAGAGAAGGCGACCGCGTCTTTACGATGGAAGAGGACACCATCATTCGGCCACGTATCGCTGATTTTGAACTACTTAACGCAACTACCATCAGCGTTGTCTTTGATAGTGCGATGACTATTTCTTCTATGACCAATCCCAACTATTACTTGCTTCCCGGAACTACGATGGACTCCATTACGGTGGATACGGTGAATGCCGTCCGTCTCCATCTGCACACAGCGTTGAATTTCGGTCACACCTTCTTTTTGACGATTCGAAACGTTCAAGCCGTTGGCGGAACTTTTATGCGCGATACGGTTTTGTCCATCACTACCGGAAGTCCGGCATTTCTCGGCTGGACCTTTGACGTCATCTCCAGTGGTGACTATTACGAGGAAGAGTCCATCGCGGCTGACTACGGGGCTATCGCTTCCACCAATCGCATCTTTTTCAATGGTTCGTATGGCTCGGACGCTTGGCAAAGCACTTGGCTTCAAGGGAATACAATCTCTGGTACAACGGTCGGTGACCCACGTACCAATGCTATCGCTGGTAAGGCATTGAGTTTCAAGAACCACGCGGCCAACGGAAAAACCTTTGTGGTTCGTTTCAGCACCCGCTGGTACAAGAACATCACCTTGCGTTTCGCTTGTGCGGCCACCCCAACCGGTTTCAACGATATCACCTGCAAATGGAACGCGGTCAATCCAACCAATCCCTCATACGACCACCTGATTGACCGGTTTTACATCGACACCTTGAAGGAAACGTTCAGAACGCATCTTTATCCGATGGAAGACGAATGGGATATGACAGATGCTATCTATGTGAAATTCACGCTGAACGGGGCTACGCACCAGACGGGAAATATCAAATTTGACAACATTTGCATTCACGGCGAAAAATGTACCGACGAAAGTACCCGTCGCGATACGGCAGTTGCTGGAACGACCTATAGCAATTATGGTTTCAACATCTCCATCCCTTATACTTACGCTGGCGACTATGTTTTCACGCGCCGTCTTGTTCGTGAAAATGCTTGCGACAGTGTGGTAACACTTTTATTGTATGTTATTGAATCCGTGGGAATTGACGACGATAAAGAGACTGAAGAAGCAACCTACACGGTTTTCCCGAATCCGGCTTCCGAATCCGTATCGGTTTCCGGGAATGCAATGAAAGAGGTGGCGGTTTACAATATGATGGGACAGGTTTGCAGTAAGGCGACGTCTGTCAACGATTCGTCAATCACGTTGTCGTTGAAGGGACTTCCGGCGGGCGTATATGTCGTAAGGATTCTTACGGACGGGGGCCGTATGGTAACGAAGAAGTTGGTTGTTAAACAGAAATAGCCGTTATTCACGCACGATACAGAAATTGTCGTCATCAGTGAATTTGATGATGCGCGACGGTTTGAAGTCCGTGGAATCGGAATATTTCTCCGGAACTACGTAATCAACGGAATCAAGAATCTCTCCCGCGATATCGGAAAAGGTGGTAGGAGAGGGCATTCCTGAAATATTGGCGGAAGTAGAAACGATGGGATGTCCCAATTCGGAAATCAACTTTTGGCAGAAGCAGCTCCGGACGATACGGATGGCAATCGAGCCGTCTTCGGGAATGAGATTGGGGGCGAAATTCTGTGCCGTGGGGTAGATGAACGTCGTCGGCCGATTAGTGGAAAGCACTAACACACTGGCGATTGCAGGTATTTGTTTGACATAACGAGGAAGATTGGAAAAATCGTCCAGAAGGACGAGCATACTCTTGCTTTCGGCACGTTGTTTGATTCCGTAAATCTTCTTGACCGCATCTGCATTCGTGGCGTTGCAGCCAATTCCCCATACCGTATCGGTGGGGTAGATGATGACTTTTCCTGCGCGGAGAAGTTCCACACATTTTTTGATTTCTTCTTCCATAGTCGTTCGATTTTGGGCGGCAAAAGTACGACTAAACTTTTATAAAGTCGGTAAGGTTTGTAAAGTTTTTAAGGTTTGTAAAGTTTTTAAGGTTTGTAAAGTTTTTAAGGTTCGTAAAGATGGGGAAGAAAGAACGGGAAAATGCAAATCAAAAATAAATCAACCTTTCAAAAGAAACGAGTTTGATTTTTTGTAAATTTGCGCCGTTGTTTTTCCAACAATCTCACCCCACTCAGCCGAAACTGCCACACATTTGCTTTTGAAATTTCCCAAACAAAAAAATAGCAATATGCAACAGCCAGTTCAACCCAAAACAGCCATTCCCGACCTGCAACGGTTGGGCAAGAACAATTTCCATAGGTAACGCTCCGCTACAAAGCGCGTTTGCCGATAGCGGAGCCGAATGAGTGAATAACGAGTTAGACTTTGGACTTTAGACTTAATGTGTGAGTCCTAAATCCTAAGTTCCAAGTCTAAAAAACTATTCACTAAAAAAGGGCCTCCCGCATTTAGGTGGATTTTTTCTTTCGTGTTTAAGTAAAAAATGTAATCAAGGTGTTATTATGAGCAGATATTCAATACTTTTTATAGGATTTCTTTTAATAAGCTGTTATGCATTTGGGCAAAAAAACAATGTGTATAACTATTACAAGTACATCAACAAAGCGGAATTGGCGATTTGTGACAGCAATTATCAAAAAGCGTCTGACTGTTATCATTCGGCTTTTGCCATAAAAAGAGCAAACATACGAGATGCTTATTTCGCTTTCAAACTCAATCATCTGT
Source organism: Bacteroidales bacterium UBA1756 (assembly GCA_002314795.1). GTDB lineage: Bacteria > Bacteroidota > Bacteroidia > Bacteroidales > WCHB1-69 > UBA1756. Next base: position 20,838 of record DCHI01000059.1, read on the forward strand.
ACCACTACAATTTGGGGCGAGCTTGCGAAGCGTTTCACTTTCTGGTGCAAGCAGGCGACAAAGCATACGACGAGTATGGACCTTTTATTGATGATACGACAGCATATCCGGAATTGTGGAATTGTATGAAGATTATCTCAGATACGACGAAATCATTGGTAGATAGGAATTTGTACAATGCTTTGGTGGAAA
>DCHI01000035.1 GCA_002314795.1 Bacteroidales bacterium UBA1756
TACGACGGGCTCAGGTTCTACGACGATTTCGGGTTCTACGACGGGTTCCGGTTCTATGACGGGTTCCGGTTCTATGACGGGTTCCGGTTCAATGACGGGTTCCGGTTCTATGACGGGTTCCGGTTCTATGACGGGTTCCAGTTCAATGACGGGTTCCGGTTCTACAACGGGCTCCGGTTCTACAACGGGCTCAGGTTCTACGACGGGCTCCGGTTCTACAACGGGCTCAGGTTCTACGACGGCAGACAAAGCAACCGTTTCAACGTTATTGGTTCGTTTCACCTTCGGAAACTTCTGGATATCAATCTTGTCGTAACCGTCGAATTCCTCGTTCAGTTCGGAAATTTCGTCCGAAGGGAGAAAAACCAAAGCCCCCTTTTTAAGCGTGAAGGTTCCAAAATTTTCTATGACGGCACGCTTGTTTTGTCTGATTTCATTATGAAGTTGTTCCACCCAACGGCGAATGGCCGCATCGGCATCCACAATTTTTATACCTTCCTCTTGAGACACAAAAAGAATGAAAGCATAACCGCTTCCATCCTCTTGAGATTCCAGCACGATGCTATATCGTGGAGGGAAGGCCGTACCGCCTTCAATATGCGCGGGACGAAAAACCTTCCTAAAAAGTCCTACATCATTCACATAAACCGTCTCATCATTACGGAGAGCGGCCAACAAATTTCTAATTACCATTCTATAAATATAGCAAACAATATACTAAAAATCAGTGACTTGTTCAGCGCGAACAAGATCCTCCGGCGTATCGATGGCCACACTTTCGTAGTCACACAGGGCCACATTGATGGCGTAGTCATTTTCAAGCCAACGCAGCTGTTCCAGTTTTTCCGTGTTTTCCAAAGAAGACATCGGAAGTTGGACTATTCGTTGCAAAACCTCATACCGATAAGCATAAATGCCGATATGTTTCAAAAATACGCGCGGAATTTCCGTATTACGGTAATACGGAATTGGAGAACGGCTGAAGGTAAGCGCACGGCCAGACAGCGAGCGGGTAACCTTAACCATATTGGGATTCTCGGGATTTTCTTCAGGGAGGAACTCTTTTGCCAACGTAGCAATCTGCACCTTTTCATTCTGGAACTGGCTGACGAGCAAGTTGATGGACTCTTTTCTGATGAAAGGTTCATCCCCTTGGATATTGACCACGACATCAGTCGGCTGCAGCTGCAATGCATCAGCCACCTCAGCACATCGCTCAGTTCCTGATTGATGATTTGGAGAGGTCATCACGGCTACGCCACCGAAACCTTGAACGGCAGAAAGAATTCGTTCATCATCCGTTGCGACAATCACTTGTTGAAGGCCAGCGTCCAAAGAACGTTCATAGACCCACTGAATCATCGGTTTTCCGTGAATCAGCGCAAGCGGTTTTCCAGGGAAACGGGTAGAAGCATAGCGAGCCGGGATGATACCGTAGAAAGCCATTTCTTACAAATTTTGCTCAAAAAGCCCGTAGAGTTCACCATTGATTTTTTCAATGACTTCACCGAAATCCTCAGGTCTTTCACCAAATTTCACCTTATTGACATCTATGACAAGCAGTTTTCCAAGCTTATAGTTCTTAATCCACTCTTCATAGCGATCATTGAGGTGTTCCAAATAATCCAAGCGAATGGTTTTTTCGTACTCGCGTCCACGTTTTGCAATCTGTGAAACGAGGGTAGAGGTATCGGCGTGGAGATAAATCAACAGGTCGGGAGCTTGGAGGAATTGAGCCATCAACTCAAAGAGAGAAGAGTAGTTCTCAAAATCACGGGTAGCCATCAGCTGCATATCGTGCAGGTTCGGGGCAAAAATGTACGCATCCTCATAAATGGAACGGTCTTGAATGACAGTTCTGTTTTTCTTTCGGATGTCAATAACTTGACGGAAGCGATTGTTCAAGAAATAAACTTGCAGATTAAAAGACCAACGCTGCATATCTTCATAATAACTTGCCAAATACGGATTGTTGTCAACACTCTCGTACATAGGCTCCCAATTGAAATGTTTGGCCAACATACCTGTCAGTGTGGTCTTTCCTGAACCAATGTTGCCCGCGACTGCTATGTGCATAATGATTTTATTTAAGGGTTTTTGGTGAAAAATCGGACGCAAAAATACAAAAAGTTATAAAAAAAATGCCAATAGTTTGTATTTTGTTGACAACTAATACAAGCCATTGACATTCAATATTTAGAACAAAAAAAACAGATGATGGAGACCAAAAAGGGAGAAAAGTCGGTAGATTTTTATTCAAAAGTTTCCATAAGCTCCCCTACCCTTTTTGCTTCTGCGCCTCCACACTAACAAAAGTAATTGACAGCTGTGAATAAAAGTACGAGAGTGATGATAACCACTGCGATGGCAGCAATCCATAGGATTTTATTTGTTAACTTTTTCATATTCAATTATTTTTCTAATGATTGATAGATTTGAGTGACCTCTTCGGGAGTAATTCCCAAGAGGTGCATTTTTTTAAAAATCAAGGGCAACTCCTCGTGAAGAAAAGCGGTTTTATGTTCGTGACGTATGATGTCGGCAGCTCCGTCCAACACAAAGAAACCCACCCCACGCTTATTGGCAATAATTTGCTTGTCGGCCAACTCGTTGTATGCACGCATCGCCGTGTTCGGATTCACTTCCAAAGAGGCTGCCAATTCGCGAACAGAAACCACCCGTTCTCCTTCCAGCCAATGTCCGCTCAGGATTTGTTCACAGATATAATCCGTAATCTGCAAATAGATTGCCTTTCCAGTTCCAAAGTCCATACTATGCCTCCGTTTCTCTTAACCGCAAGTAAGTCATAAACCAGAAGAACAGAACGACAACCGTCCGGAGGCCGTACGAAATCACGTCTTGTGCCCAAGGTGTCAATTCCGGAAATGCTTTCGATGTGCTGAAAGTACAGCCAAATCCCGTCGTCGCTATACCAAAAACGAAGACATCTATCAGGAACAAGGCAAACAGGAAAGCACAGATGCTCAGCACCGTTTTAAGAAGTGCATTTTTTCTAAAATAAACAGAGCCGAACAAAAAGATAGAAATGAAAACCGAAAGCGTCATCAAGGTATTTCCAAACTCGGGAAATGAGACTGACGCAACTGAAAACTGATGTGCGGTGAAAGAATCTGCTCCGTTAAAGAACTCATTGACAAAGGGTAATGCAAGTAATAAATTGTGTAAAAGCTGACCGACATAATATCCCACGAAAGAGACGACGCACATTCCAACCAAATAATAAACTTGCAGATAAAGAATAATCACAGCCGTTTTTTCGGCAGTGCTTGCGGGAATCGTCAGGAAGGAAATCGCACGAGACGGATTTCCAAGCATCTTGAAAGTCGTTCCAGCCAAAATCACCAAGATGACCTTAACCGGAAGACTCAGAAAATCGTAGCTTCCATACAAGGGGCTAACCAATCCGAAGAATGCCATCACAGCAGCGATAACGATGGCGAGACGCCAATCCTTTGATCTATTTTGAAGCCAAATGCTACGGGCGAAAAGCAGCATTCTATCTTTTGAAAACATTTTTTCCATACTATATAATATTAAAGGTTATTGAAAATTTCCTTGATTTTTCCTTTGTTGCAAAGCACAGCATTGAAGAACAATTCGATGTCCAACTTACTATCTTCGTGCGTATGATTTTCCGATACAGTATAAATGCCACGGAGTGTATCCTCGCTGTAGATGGCGTCTGGAACCTCGGCCAAATCATTGACCACCTTGAATAAAAGTTTGTCCGTGATGGCATCCACTGGCTCGGCCACCACGATTTCTCCTCCATCCAAAATAATGATGGCGTCAATCAAACTGTGCAAGTCTCTAACTTGATGAGTTGAAATAATAAAAAGCCGTTCTTCGTCCGCGGCCATAGCCATTACCTTACGGAACATACTTTTGGATGGAATGTCGAGTCCGTTCGTCGGTTCGTCCATCAACAAAATCTTGACGTTGGTTGCGAGGGCGAAAGAGATAAACACTTTCTTTTTTTGTCCGTGCGACATTTTTGAAATGTGCTGTGTAAGTCCTTCCATTTCAAACTGTTCCAGATAGGCATTCATCTGTTCTTGGCTAAAGTTAGGATAAAACGGGGCATACGCACTAACAAAATCACGGATAGAAAGATCGGGTGCCGCCATTTCTTCTCCAAGGTAATAAAGGTCCTGAAGCATTTGCGGATGACGCCATTGCGCCGGTTCGCCGAACATTTCCACGGTTCCCTCTTGTGCGAACCGAAGGCCGCACATCATTTTCATCAGTGTGGTCTTTCCCGCACCGTTTTTTCCGAGCAGTCCGTAAATGTGGCCGTTCGTCAACTCCAAATTCATATTTTTGAAAATCGGAGTCCTCTTTGTGTAACCGAAAGTTACGTTGTTCAAGTGTATCATACTTTATTGCTTTAATGTGTTATTTCAATAGTGTATTAGCCAACTAATACAGGCGGCAAAAATACAATATTATTTGATAATTGAAACTTTTTTTGAAAAATATAAAAAAAAAGTGAGAACGTATGGTAACGCACTCACTATCAAAAGAATCAATCAAAAAAAGTCAAAGGTCAGAAATAGATACGAGTATCTTTGGAAATAGGATCGACAGAAAAGACGTCGTTATCAGACACCCGAATAACAAAGAGTCCCTTTTCAGCGGCATACTTGTCGGCATCGCGGTTGTAATTAATGGCTGCGATAGCCGCATAAACATTCACATCGGCATACCGAGGGAACACCTCCTTGAAATGGCTCATTTGTTCTAAGAAGTGGTCAATATCTTCCTTTTCACACTTGATTTTCACTTCCACGGCAACAGCTTCGGTAGTATCGTGGTAAAAGAGATCGACTTCCATACGGCGCTGCGTCTGCTTGTTCGTCGCCTTCATTTCTTTCCAACAACCCACGATATTGAAACCCAAGTCTTTGAACAGGTTCGAAGCGGAGGGTTCCATCAACCCTTCCACGATATGGCCGCTTTGAGAAAGAAAGCGGTTGGTGATTTCTTTGATTTGCTTCCTGAACTCGACGCGTGATTCTTGTAACTGTCGATCGTGCTCTTGGATAAGTCTATCATTTTCTTGAATCCGGCGATCGGTTTCTTTACGATAGGAGGCTAAATTTTCTTGGAACTCTTTTTTAGTTTTTTGAAACTCCTGCTCATTCTCTTGAATCCGGCGGTCCGTTTCTTTCATTTGCTGGGCTGTCTCTTTAAATAGTCGGTCAGTCTCTTGCATACGACGATCTGTCTCTTTAAATAGCTGGTCAGTTTCTTGCATACGGCGCCCCGTCTCTTTCATTTGTTCCGTAAGAGAATCTATTATTTCTCGCAGTTGTTCCCAACTGTGTGAACCCGACACTGACAATGGTGAAGCAGGTGTATTTTCCATCATTTATATATTTGTTAAAACTACGATTCGAATGTTTCCACATCTTTGAAAACGGCTGCAAAGATACTACTATAATTTTAAAAATTTATATCTGATGAAATATTTTTTTTGAAAATTTTAGGAAAATATATTCAATATATCCAAAGGAACAGAAATAATTGATAGTTGGTGGATAAGCGCAATTAAAAAAAGTCTTGATGAGTGGTGCGAATGAATCAGAAAAATGCTAATTTTGCAATCTAATTTCATATTCGCGTTTTGTTAATGTGGCTCACAAATTTTCGAGATGAAATTGGTGTGATTTGTTTTTAATTGAGCCTGAATTTTGTTATGAAAAAAGTGTATTTGTACTTACTGAGTGCAATTTGTCTTATTTCCTGCGGTACTTCCGAATCTTACGAAGAAGAAATTGTATACGAATCGGATGTGAGTGCGGATAGCCTGCTGACGTTGGATGACACATTAGCTTATTTGGCAAAAAAAGAAGGTGCAGATTCGGAAAAATTGATTATGAAATTTGACAGCATTACATCAACCATCAATGGTTTCGTCTCTGATTTTCCCAAATTTACTTCTGCAGCCGGTATTATGATTACCCAATCTGAAGATGGTATTATTAAATTTTATCAGTCTCCACAAAAGAATTCTCTTAAAATGAAAATTGGGAATAATATTAAAAATATCACTGATTTGGCTATATTTCCGGACAGTGAGTTTTTAGACTGGTGTCACTTCGGTATCAGTGATATCTATATTGTCAAAGATGCTCAGACACAAAAAAAGGCATATATCATTAGATTTTGGGAGAGGATAGAGGGCATTGGTGAAACTAATAGTATAGTTGTGAACGATACAGGAAAAATCATTGAAGAGTTTGGTTATGACTGTTATATTCCGGATTGGTATGAGTATGGTGAGGATGTTAATGAACGGGACGGGAGAACCTACAAAATTGACATTGCCAAAGGTATTAGATATGATCCCGTTTATGATAAGGATCCCCAAAAGTGTCTTTGGAGCGTTTACCAATTTAACGGTGAAGAATTTGTATATCAAGGGGAAATTTCCGCCAGAGCTGACACAGCTAAAGGCCTTATTTTCTTTCCCGCCGACTACAAAAATCCCCATAGTAATCATTGGAGAGTCTATATGGTTAACGAAGACAAATTTGTCAATTATGGTGATAATTCCCAGAGACCATAACTAAACTTCCTGATGTTTTCAAAAGTAATTTCACATAATGACCTTCATAATAAAAAAAGAGGAAGCGTTTACTCCCTCTTTTTTCACAATAGTTATTACGGAACTATTTGATACCTAATTTTTTCTTGATGTCTTTGGGAAGTGCGTCTTTGTGAACCACGATGTTCATTGTTTTGTAACGGACGAATGCCTTGCTTGCGTAGAACATTCCTTTGTATTCGTAAACAGGGCCCCAGCTGTTCTTTACCATATAATATTCATTGCCCATTTGGTCGGTAGCTTTGCCGTAGATAAGCATTCCGTGGTCATCAGTAGTTTCCCAGTTGTCGTATGCCTGTTGACGTTCTTCTTGGCTAACCCAACGTTGTGGTGTCGGATGTTCGTAAGCCTCTTTGGTGCGGTCTTCCTTGCTCAAGCCCGTCCAATGTGCTTGGTCGCTGCCACCGTTGTCAGTGCTTTTAGCATCCAAGTCGGGAAGGACACAGAAACCTTTGCGGATTCCTTTACGGAAACCTTCTTCGCTAACGTCGGAACCCCAAGCAACCGTGTAACCGTTGTCAATGGCATTATCGAAAATCTGCATAAACTCATCCAACGGAACATTGTAGCATTGGCTCCAACGCCAGTTGTCTTGGATTTCCAAAACGAATTTTTCATAGAAAGGATGGTGAGTGTAAGAGGTGATGGAGACGTAATCGTCTGCATTCAAACCGAGTTCTTCGTAGAAGGATTTCGGGGTGTATTCTTTTCCGTTGTAGGTGAATTTTTCGGGACATTTTCCAAGATATACATCGTGAATGCTACGGATAGCTTGTTCCCAAAGCATTCCGTTTTCACCGGATTGAAGTTTCTTGTGGTCGCCTTCGGCAATGGCTTTGACTACAGCGTCTGAAATAGCTGAGAGTTCGGAATGGTCAGACAAAGTGTCACCGTATGCAGCGCCTGGACGCATTTCGGCTTCGGGAACAAGACCAAAAGTTTTCATACCATAGATGACATCGTAAAATGAACCGCCTTGTGAGAAGGAAACGTCGCCGTGGGTACGGACGGCAGCTTTCGCGCGGTCAATGTACGTGTTGGAAACGATGAACATTTCGGAAAGGTCGTATTCACCTTTGCCCATACGAAGCAATTCGGCTTCGATGAAACCAAGTCCGGAATAGCACCAACAAGTACCGGCACGATGCTGGTCCTTTACGGATGTCACGGGAATTTCTTTGGTGACGGTAAATTTGTAACCTTCTTCTTCTTTCTTTTCTTTGTCCTCTTGAGCTTGAACGTTCAAGTTGAAGACGAATGCCGCAGCAACGGCAAGGATAAATCCTTTTCTCATACTTAATTGATTTTTAATTGATTATAAGATAAATATGTTTTTTCACTTTTTCTTGAAACGAGGTTGCAAATGTACGTTATTTTTCGTGTAAATTTGCCGCTGAATTTTTTAAAGCGCAAAATTATTCAGTGAATTGACAAAATGATAACATTACAGATGAATGGTTTTTCTTTAAAAAATAGGATGAATTTGATTTTCTAACCCTTTCAATTTTGAGAATATGGAACTGATGAATGTTGTAAACACTTGGTTGAACGATGATTATGATGAAGAAACAAAAAAAGAAGTGCGTCGCCTGATGGCAGAAGATTTGAACGAACTGAACGAGGCGTTTTATCGTACGCTTGAGTTTGGCACGGGAGGACTTCGAGGCATTATGGGTGTCGGGCCGAACCGGATGAACCGTTATACGGTCGCCGCCGCCACGCAGGGCCTCGCTAACTATCTGAAAAAGAACTATCCCGCCACGGACCTCAAAGTAGTCGTCTCGCACGACTCACGGAACAACAGCCGCTATTTCGCCGAAGTAACTGCCCAAGTGATGGCCGCCAATGGAATCCACTGTTTTCTTTTTGAAAGTCTCCGTCCTACTCCCGAACTCTCGTTTGCCGTGCGCCATCTTCAGTGCCACGCCGGCGTAATGGTGACCGCATCACACAACCCCAAAGAATACAACGGCTACAAGGTCTATTGGACGGACGGAGGGCAGATTGTTCCGCCTCACGACAAAGGAATCATTGACGAGGTAAATGCTGTAACTTCCATTCAACAAATACGTTGGACGGGCAATCCTCAGAATATTGAAATCGTCGGTTCCGAAGTAGATGATGCCTATCTCGCAAAAGTTACCGCATTGTCGGTGAACCCGGAAGCCATCCGTCGGCACCACGACCTGAACATAGTTTATACACCGCTTCACGGCACGGGAATTACGATGGTCCCGAAAGCACTGCAACTGTTTGGTTTTACCAATGTTACCGTACTGGAATCGCAGAAAAATCCTGACGGAAATTTCCCGACGGTCGCTTCGCCCAATCCGGAAGAAAAGACGGCAATGGAATTGGCAATCCAGAAGGCCGACGAAATCGGTGCGGATTTGGTGCTCGCTACCGACCCCGATGCCGACCGTGTGGGAATTGCCGTCCGCAACGACCAAGGCGAAATGGAACTTTTCAACGGAAATATGACCGGATCACTCTTGGCTTACTATATGCTTTCCCAATGGCAAATGAGCGGGAAACTGACTGGAAATGAATTTATTGTCAAAACCATCGTGACCACGGAAATGATTCGTGCCATTGCCGACTCGTTTTCGGTTCCCTGCCCGGATGTACTCACCGGTTTCAAATACATTGCCGAAAAAATCGAGAACGAACCCGGACGGACGTTCATTGTCGGCGGCGAAGAGAGCTACGGTTATTTGGTAGGCGACTTCGTGCGTGACAAGGATGCCGTCAGTGCGTGCTGTATGATTGCGGAGATGGCTGCGTGCCTCGCTGACGAAGGCAAAACCCTTTTCACGCAATTGAAATCTTTGTACGAAAAATACGGTTTCTATCAGGAACGACTTCTTTCCATCACCCGCAAAGGACAGTCGGGAGCCGCCGAAATCAAAAAGATGATGGATGATTTCAGAAACTGTCCGCCCGCCGAAATCAACGGTTCTCCCGTTATTCAAGTGATGGACTACAAGGCCGGTAAGTCGTTCTCCTACGGAAACGAGGACGATATGCTGCTGGTGCCCGCCACTGCCGACATTTTGTTACCCAAGTCCGATGTTTTGCAATTTTTCACGGCAGACGGAACGAAAGTCACCGTCCGCCCATCCGGAACCGAACCCAAAATCAAATTCTATTTTGGTGTGAAAGAGCCATTGGCTTCCCCCGCAGATTACGAATCGGTGCGGCAACAGCTTTCCGACAAGATTGACGCCGTGATCAAGTCATTGGGGGTGTGAGTTTGTAAAGTTCATAAAGTTCATAAAGTTCATAAAGTTTATAAAGTTTGTAAAGTTTATAAAGGTGGTAAAGGTGGTAAATGTGGGGGATTCCTCCATCAAAAAAAATCATAAAAAAATAATAGCGAATAAAAAAATAATTGTACTTTTGCCGCCCGAATGAAAACAACACATCTCATAACGGTTTACTCTTTTCTGACTTCCCGTCACCAAAATTTGAATTTTTTATTTATTTGATATTTGCGGCTTGATTTTTTCAAGCCGTTTTTTTTATGAAAAAAAGAAAACTAATCAAACAGGCGACCTTGGTGTTAACACAGGGTTCTTGCGTTGCAGACGTTTTAGTGGAGAATGGTTTTGTTTCTGAAATTGATTCTCACATAGAAGAAAGCTCTGATTGTCAGGTTGTTACAGCAAAAGGAAAACTATTAACGTACGGGTTGTGTGATTTGCACGTCCACTTCCGTGAGCCGGGGCAGGAACACAAGGAGACTATCCGCACCGGTTCGCTGGCGGCCGCTGCTGGCGGGTACACGGCCGTTTGTACGATGCCCAACCTTTCGCCCGCCCCCGACTCCATTGAAATATTGGATACGCAGCGGCAACGTATTCATCGTGATTCCGTGGTAGACATTTTCCCTTATGCCACATTGACGATGGGTCGTTCCGGTTCTGTTCCTGTTTCAATGGCTGCTCTCAAAAGGGCAGCCATTGCTTTTTCTGACGATGGCAGCGGCGTCCAGTCAGCAGAAGTGATGCGGCAACTGATGCGTCAGGCAGCAACGGAAGATTGCATCATCGCGGCACATTGCGAGGACAATACGTTGTTGCACGGCGGCTACATCCACGATGGACTTTATGCCCAAAAGTACAACCATACAGGAATCTGCTCCGAAAGCGAGTGGAAACAATTGGAACGTGATTTGCAATTGGCACTTGAAACCGGCTGCCGGTATCACGCCTGCCATTTATCCACGAAAGAAAGTATTTCCTTGATGCGGCAGTATAAAAAGTTGGGCGCGCGTGTCACGTGCGAAACAGCACCGCACTATCTTCTTTTGTGTGATGAAGATTTGCAGGAGGACGGACGCTTCAAAATGAATCCGCCGCTGCGCACGGCCTATGATCGCGTCGCCATCCTGGAAGGTATTTGGGATGGAACCATTGACGTGATTGCCACAGACCACGCGCCGCATACGCCCGAAGAAAAATCCAAAGGTTTGAAAAACAGCCCGTTCGGTATTGTCGGATTGGAGACTGCTTTTCCGGTTCTTTACACGCATCTTGTTGGAACCAATATTCTTACAACAGAAAAACTCATCGAGTGTATGTGTCAAAAACCGCGCGAGATTTTCGGAATCCCCGGTCATTTTGCAGTAGGTCAGCCCGCCGATTTGGCTCTCTTTGATGTGGAAAACGACTTTCAAATCAACAGTCAGAATTTTCTATCGAAAGGAAAATCAACACCTTTCGATGGTTGGACGGTAAAGGGCAAGTGCCTGCTGACGATGAAAAATGGCGAAATCGTCTATCAGGATAAAAATTGGAGAATCTAACTTTAATCAAATAATGGAACTCATCGTAACCCGTAATCAACGTTTGGCCGAACAAATTTTCGTGATGGAACTGTCAGGCGACGTTGGAACTTTACCGCCCGGTAGTTTTGTGGAATTGGCGATTCCCGGTTTCTATCTTCGTCGCCCGTTTTCAGTTAGCCGCTCCGAAAACGGCTCTGTTACTATTATATATAAAATAGTAGGAAAGGGCACGGAAGCAATGTCACATTTTCCCGTTGGCTGCTCCGTTGATGTGCTTTGCGGACTTGGTAACGGTTTTGATGTCACGAAGGCGCGAAAGAAGGCACTTTTGATTGGCGGTGGCGTCGGAACGGCCCCGCTTTATCAGCTTTCCATTCTATTAAAAGAACAAAAAATTGAAACGGTCGCCTGTCTCGGTTTCAATACGCTTTCTGAGATTTTTTTACAAAAAGAATTAGAAGAAAATTGTAAAGAGGTGAGAATCACGACGCTGGACGGAACGTATGGGGAAAAAGGGTTCGTTACGACGCAACTCACTGACATAGAGTACGATTATTTCTACGCGTGTGGCCCGCTTCCGATGCTGAAAGCGGTATGCGAGCTCCTGCCAACGCAGGGACAGCTTAGTTTGGAGGCCCGAATGGGATGCGGTTACGGCGTTTGTATGGGATGCACCATCCCGACGCAGCTGGGGCCGAAGCGCGTTTGCAAAGAGGGACCCGTTTTTGAAAAGGAGGAATTGATATGGTAGATACTTCCGTGAATTTATGTGGAATCACATTGCAAAATCCGGTGATTCCGGCAAGTGGAACTTTCGGCTTCGGATTGGAAATGGCGGAGTTTTACGACCTGAACGTATTAGGTGCCATCGCCATCAAAGGGACGACGGTCGCGCCACGGCTCGGCAACCCGTCACCGCGTATTGCGGAATGCACGCAGGGACTGCTAAACTCCATCGGTTTGCAAAATCCCGGTGCGGAACAAGTTGTGAAAGAGGAAATTCCCAATCTTCGGATGCATTTCCGTCAGCCCATTATTGGAAACATTTGTGGCTTTTCGGTCGATGATTATCGGGAATGTTGCCGAATCGTTGCGCCCAATGTGGATTTGGTGGAACTGAACATTTCGTGCCCGAATGTGCACAATGGCGGAATGGCTTTCGGGACAACCGAGCGCGGTGCTGCCGAGGTAGTGACTGCCGTGCGCGACGTCTGCGACCGCCCGCTGTTCGTCAAACTTTCTCCCAATGTTACAGACATCGTCAGTATTGCGAAAACGTGTGAAAATGCTGGTGCTGACGGACTTACACTTATCAATACGTTATTGGGAATGCGAATTGACATACGGCGTCGTGTACCTGTTTTGGCTCAGAAAATGGGAGGATTTTCTGGTCCGGCAGTTTTTCCCGTCGCATTGCGGATGGTGTATCAAGTACATAAAGTATGTTCGCTGCCCATCATCGGGTGCGGCGGCGTCCAAAGTGCAGAAGATGTGATTGAAATGATGATGGCCGGTGCGACAGCCGTGCAAGTGGGAAGCGAAAACCTTCGGAATCCATACGCTTGCCCCGATATTATCAAACATCTTCCAGAAAGAATGAAGCAGTTGAAAATCAATAATTTAAATCAAATCATAGGAATAATTGAATAGTTATGCCAAAAGACATTATCATTGCTTTAGATTTTAGTAGTTCAAAAGAGACATTCGACTTTTTGTCTCAATTCAAATCGCTTCATCCATTTGTGAAAATAGGGATGGAGCTTTTTTATGCAGAAGGTCCGGAAATGGTACGCCGTCTCAAACGCGAAGGGTACAAGGTTTTTTTGGATTTGAAATTGCACGACATTCCGAACACCGTCAAAAAAACGATGAAAGTTTTGGCTCAGCACGGAGTCGATATTTGCAACGTTCACGCCGCCGGCACAAATGCTATGATGAGCGCCGCTTTAGAGGGATTGAAGGAAGGTTGCGCCGGTCAGCAGCTACCAAAGTTGATCGCCGTCACCCAACTGACTTCCACGAGTGAAGATGTATTGCAGAAAGAGTTGCTTATCCCCTACTCTATGGAAGATACGGTCAAGCATTACGCACTGAACGCCAAAGAAGCGGGATTGGCAGGTGTCGTCTGTTCACCTTTGGAAGTGACAAAAATCAAAAGTGCGTGTGGCAACGATTTCATTACCGTCACCCCGGGAATTCGTTTTGAGAATGCCGCTTCGGATGACCAGACGCGCATCACAACGCCGGCAAGAGCCCGCGAGTTGGGCACGGACTACATCGTCGTCGGGCGACCGATTACGCAAGCTGACTCTCCGCTGATGGCTTATATGAAATGCTGTCGCGACTTTTTCGGGGCAGAAAATTATTGTATGTAAATTATTAATCATCAAATATTTAAACAAAATGAATTATAGCTTAGAACTTTTAAAAATCGGGGCTGTCTTTCTTCGTCCTGAAAATCCTTTCACCTGGGCCAGCGGCATCAAAAGTCCGATTTATTGTGACAATCGGTTGATTCTTTCCGCACCGGAAACCCGCAAAGTCATTGAACGCGGGATGGCTGATCTGGTGAAGACGCATTTTCCTCAAACAGAAATGTTGATGGGAACTGCTACGGCGGGAATCGCTCACGCCGCACTTATGTCCGAAATCCTCAACCTGCCGATGGGCTACGTACGCGCTTCGGCAAAAGACCACGGGCGGACGAATCTGATTGAAGGAAATATGCCAACAGGGACGAAAGTCGTTGTCATTGAGGACCTTATTTCTACCGGTGGCAGTTGCTTGGACGTGGTCAAAGCTCTTCGTCTGGCAGGGGCGGAAGTGTTAGGCGTAGTAAGCATTTTCACCTACTCGCTCCGTTCGGCGAGCAGCGCTTTTTCAGAAGTCAACGTTCCCAATATTTCGCTCGTCAGTCTGGACGAGTTGGCCGACGAAGCCGTGAAGCACGGATACATCACGCCCGAACAACGGCAGATGGTCATCCGTTTTCGCGACACGCTGAATAAGTAGTAAGTATAAAGTATGAAGTATGAAGTATGAGGTATGAAGTATGAAGTATGAAGTATGAAGTATGAGGTATGAGGTATGAAGTATGAGGTATGAAGTATGAAGTTATATAGTTCGTAATTAATTAAATAAATAAAAATGAAGCATCTTATTGACCCTACAGACATTTCGGTTGCGGAGACCGATGAAATTATTGATTTGGCTTTGGACATCATTGCTAATCCAAAGAAGTACGCCGAGTATTGCAAAGGCAAGAAATTGGCGACATTGTTTTATGAACCCAGTACCCGTACTCGTTTGAGTTTTACGGCTGCGATGATGGAGTTGGGCGGAAACGTGTTGGGTTTTTCGGAAGCAGCGAGTTCGTCGTCTGCGAAAGGCGAGTCGGTGCAGGATACGGCCAAAACAGTCAGCTGCTTTGCCGACCTGATTGCGATGCGCCATTACATCGAAGGCGCTCCGTTGGCCGCATCCAAGGTTTCGGGTGTCCCGATTATCAATGCCGGCGACGGTAGTCACAGCCACCCTACACAAACCCTCACCGACCTGCTGACCATTATGCGGGAGCTGGGCCGTTTGGAAAACTTCACCATCGGTTTTTGCGGTGACTTGAAATTCGGTCGGACCGTCCACTCGTTGATCAAGGCACTTTCGTCACGCCCGAACATCAAAGTCGTGCTGATTGCCCCGCAGGAACTTCGTCTCCCTGGTTACATTCGCCACGACGTATGTGAACGGTTAGGTATTGAGTACAAGGAAGTTAGTACAATGGAGGAGGTGATGAGCGAGTTGGACGTTCTCTATATGACGAGAGTCCAGAAAGAGCGTTTTTTGGACGAGGATGAATTTGACAGAGTGAAGGACAGCTTTGTTCTGGACCGCAAGAAAATGGCGTTGGCCAAACGGAATATGGCGGTTTTGCATCCGCTGCCGCGTGTTAACGAAATCCTCCAAGAGGTGGATGCCGATCCGCGTGCGGCTTATTTCCGTCAGGTTGAAAACGGAAAGTTCGTCCGTATGGCACTCATTTGCAAATTGTTGGAATGGAAAAACGACCCGGAACACGAAACGCCCATCCATTTTGAAACTTTTGAGGATAAAACACGTTGCTGCTCTAATGCAAAATGTATCAGTAATTTAGAGAAAGTTCCGTTGCTTTTCCGTCACACACACAATGGTCCCGACCGGTGCTACTATTGTGACAGCAAAGCGAGGGAGTAGGAGTTTGTAAAGTTTATAAAGTTCTTAAGGTTTGTAAAGTTCTTAAGGTTTGTAAAGTTTGTAAAGTTCTTAAAGTTTATAAAGTTTATAAAGTTTATAAAGTTCTTAAGGTTTGTAAAGTGCGGGGATTATTGTCTCCGCATTTTTTCATACTTTTCCAGCCACTCCTTGAATTCGGGCAGGTCTCGTAGATTATTGAAATTACGTATGTTTTGAATATAAAGAGGTGTTATGGTGTACCAGAAAGCGTCGGTGTTGAGCGCTTTATCCAGAATTTCGATGGCTTCTTCGGAATTGCCCATAACGGCATTTACACCGGCGAGTTCAACATAGACGGATTCTTGAAGGTAATCATCCAACTTCCATATTTTTAACTCTTTGCGGGCTGCTTCTTCTTGACCGGTTCGGTAAAGGGCGATGATATACTCACTTGGAAAATAGGGCAACGTATCTCGCCATTTCCGTGCATCTTCTTCCGTTGAAAATTCGGGATGAGCGAATTTAATTCGTGAAATATCAATGATTTCCTTATACCATTTTTTTGCTTGTTCCACGTCACCATTGTAAAAACAATTCTCAGCGAGGTAGTTTCTGAAAGTGATGGATTTAGGAGACAATACTAATCCTGCTTTCGCTGCTGTTGGAATATCGGCATAATTTCCAGTTAGATAAAGTATGTCAACATAAAAGTAGCGGCTTGTGTCAGATGGATTGGCTTTGAGCATTGAGTCTAACAAATGGCAGGCCTCATCTGCTCTTCCACAGTTAGCCAATTGCGTGCAGCGGAAGTTCACCAAATCATTGGAATCCATATCAAATTGTTGAATCATCTGTTCCATAAGCGTCAATGCCTGTTCGTGTTCTCCGCAGTTCTTCAGTGCAACGAGTTGTGATTCCATAATGGTTTGATTGGGCTCATTCAATTTTTTAGCCGCCTGCTCCAAGTAATTGTAAGCACGATGATACTGGTGTCGGAAAGAACACACTTCGGACGCGTAGTACGGCCACGCGGCATTCTTCGGGTCTTTTTTCGCCATCTCATTGAATTTTCTCAGAAGCACCGTCGTGTCTTTCTCATCAACTGCTCGCAAAATATCCCAAATTTCATTGTCTGGCGTTATTTTCAACGAATTGACACCGTAGGTAGCGGCAGTCTCGTAATCTTCTTCATAATACGCAATGGCGGACAGGTAGTTGAGCGGGTCCGGATGTGAACCGTCAAGTTGGTCGGCACGCAACAGATTCTTTTTCGCTTCCTCATAGTTTCCTTCGGCATATTCGATTTCACCTAATACGAAATAACTGTACCAGTACGTTGGCTGCATTGCTATAATGCGTTGATAATCAATTCTTGCAGCCAAAAAGTCACGCATAGCGAAATAGGATTCCGCACGACTTCGGTAGCAGGACGGATTCTTCGGGTCACATTTGATTCCTTCAGTGAAAATTTTGACTGCCTCCTCAAATTTTCCCATAGAATGGTAGATGTATCCTTTCTCTTTGTATCCCAACCAGCGGTCCTTCTTGGGCATCAGTTTGATGGCTTTATCGATGTAAGGAATTGCCTCTTCGTAATGGTACGTTCCGCTCAGGCAGTACGACATTCCGTAATAGCCGTATGCGTTTTTGGGATTCTCTTGAATCTCTTTTTGGAAGTAAAAAACGGCATTTTCGAGGTCGCCTTTTTGTGCAAATTCCATTCCTTTCTGGTAGTTGGGGGCTTGTTCTCCGCTATTTTTTTGAGCAAAAGAGCAGGTAATGCACATAAAAAATGTACAGATCAAAAGCAGGATTTTCTTCATAAAAATTATTTTTAATGTGTAATAATAATCAGTGGTCATTCAACTTGAAAATTCCCTGTTACGAAATTTCAAGCTGCAAAGATAGAAAAAAACCTTGTTTTTGTTTAAAAATATTCAATAATTATC
>DCHI01000019.1:0-47617 GCA_002314795.1 Bacteroidales bacterium UBA1756
AAAAAAATTAAAATGGCCAAAAACCGCCAGGATTATCTTGACAATATTTATATACCCCCCATATAGCAACAACCCAAAAAAGAACAGCTAAGAGTATCATTTGAAAACGCGATGGAGTGACTATATTAAAACCAACGTCCTAAAGCCTTACGAATAGGTTCAGGAAGATTACTTCCGCCTGATGATTTTTTACCTTTTGCTATATCAATAGCACAGAGAATCACACCTAACACGGCGAGAATTATAAAAGCCCAAAATCCAATTGCTAAAAGTATCATTGAATAATTGAATTTAATGCTGCAAATATACATAAAATATTATAATGAGCAATAGCACTATAAATTTTACGATAAATCTTGATGGCAATGCCTATACTGAAATTGCACAGATAGATAAGGCGTTGGGTAATGTATTGGTAAGTGTCAAAAAACACAAAAAGTGCACGATGGCAATGATAGAGGCTCTGTGCGCACCGCCTCTACGGGAAAACGATGGAAATCACAGGCGGTTGATATAACAATGCAAATCATTTCGCACCAAAAGGGGCCATTGTCCGTTGTTATTGGTGGTTTGAAACGTGCGGTCACCAAATATGCAAATGAACACCAAATCACGTTCGGATGGCAATCGCGGTTCTACTACAATGTCTCATATTATATAAATGCAGAAAATTATCCGTCCGCGTTTTACGTTCAGTCAGTATTTCCAAAAATATGGAAAATTAATTCCTGCGACAAAAGTTGCAACTCATTTACTTTCCACGCCACTAATGACGGACCAACAATTTATTGCTAAACAAACTGTTATCATTCGTCACGATGTGGACGACATATAAACCGGAGGGCCAATTGCCGATAGAGAATGTGAGTTCCTCGCTTCGTACTTGGAGCGTTTTCACGAGTTGTCCCATCGCATTGTAAATTCTGACTTCTTTCATTCCTGCGCCGCGTAAAGTCACGGACTCGCTCGCGGGATTCGGATACATAATAAACTGAGGAATTTCCGTTTCTTCGATACTCGTTGGAATGTAATGCGTCGTGTCAACTATTTGAAGACGAAGTACATAGAGAGAGTCGCAGTCGTCGGCATTGGCTACTTGACGTACGAATTGGTGCAGTCCGGCAAACGCGGTCTCCTGTTCCGAAAGGACGAAGCCGTGGGCTTCGTACGGCTCGCCCCGCAAAACGGTGTCGGAAATGACGACCGGCTCGTCCAAATAGCAATGTTCTCCCGTTATAAAGATATTGTCCAAGGCAATGTTGCCCGTTCCAGTAGCGCCATCCAAGGTGATGCGAATGAAGATGCTGTCTTGGTCGTTCATTTCGGGAATCGAACTAAAATCTACCTGCTGCAAATACCAATAGGTGGCGTCATTCGTAGCAGGCAGCGAGTCGCGTCTCACGAGCGAATAACCCTCGCCGGTACTCCACTCGTAAGAGAGAATTTTGAAACCGGCATTGGTGAATTTGGATGCAAAAGAGAGACGGATATTTCTGTAATTATTTGTAGAACAATTTATTACAAAAGAATTTCCATTGACAATGTGTGCATTGACCTTTTTCAAAGGCAAAGCGTTAGTGGTTGCCGTGGAACAGAGATTCCCCAAACTGTTGCCGGTGGTGAGAACCAAACTGTCGTTGTTGGCCAACGAAGTGTTCGTGGAACCGTGAAAACCATTGAAATAGATGGCGGCTCCGTCATCGATTCCGCAGCCATCCGCGGGAATGATACGGCCCAATTGGTAAGTCTGTCCAAAAGTCCAGGAAGCCAGTGGAACAGAGGGAGTTGCGTAGCCGTACGTCAGGTTGACAATCGTGTCACGAAGGAACGAGGTTCCGGCTTGGTTTTGCAGATTTTGAAAACGGCATTTGAAGGTTTTTCCAACGCCCAAAGATTCCTCCAATACAATGCGGACGGAATTGTTGGGGAGCGCCTGAGCCGAAGCAATCGTGTGGTTGCCGGGCCAAATGTGGTAGTTGTCAGTCATTTGCAAAGAAGCAATCGACATAGCTTCACTGAATTGGAGGACGAAGGCGTTGGCGGTTTCCATTTCGCAATTCACGATGACAGGCGCATTGGCCAAAACGGGTTGAAAGGTGGTGTGCGCGGAATCATTTCCCCAAACGAGTGTCACCAATTCCGGATGGTCAATGTATGGATTTCTGTTTCCTTGGATTCCATAAATGGCATTGTTTCGCCAGATCTCCTTTTCGCTGACCGGATCGGAAAAGTGCCATTCCAACAGCATCGCCAAGGCCCATTCACGTGGCTGCGAGCGGTTGAACATCGGTGTGGAGTCCCAAGTGGTTGGCCAAGTAGCGTCCTCGTGCATATAACGGGTTGCCATATAAAAATAATTGCGGGCGATGTCCCCTTTGAATTCGTCCAAGGGCTCGAAAGCGGTCTTCTGGCTCCGAGGCATCGTCATAGTGGCGTAAGGCGGCTCATACACATTGTAGCCCAAAGCCGCACCGGCACTGAATAGGGTAGCGGCTCCGTCTCGGTTCACGACACCGTACGGGTTGTCGCGGCGCAAGTTGTTGGCTTTGGCATCAGCAGGATAAACGTTGAACAAATCGGAATAGGCCTCGCAACGTTTGGCACAAAAACCGGCGTTCATATTGCGCCCGTTGAACCAAGCGGCGGGAAAAGTGTGTTCCTTTTGAAAATGAACGCACGATAGCATTCCTTCCGAATATTCACCCAAATCTTCAGGTGTGAAAGAACAGGCGTTGTAGATATCAAAAATCTGTCCCTGCTCGCCACGGACAGGATCCGTCTGCGGATACATCGTCAGAAGACAAGTATCGTGATAGGTGGTGATGTGCGTCAGCGTGTCGTAGTACGATTCGTTGAAATGGATGCGCTTGTGCCCGTCAATGATGGAACACAGACTGTCTTGCAATTCACGACCGCTCTTGCCGTAAGCGCGATCATAATATCCTTGAGGGATTTGTGCAAATAATTGAAAACCAATAAATAAACAGGCTGTAAAAAGAGAAATTTTCAGCTTCATTTGTAGAGAATCGATTTGTGAAATAATTAGTTGTGAATTAGAATTATTCTGCGGTTGGAATGTCCTTCGTGTTCTCTTTCAAGAATTGTCTGGCTGCCTCTGCTTGTGACGACTCCACTTGTACTTGTACACCAGACGCTAATCCCACGTAGGTCGGTGCATTTTCATTGGCAATGTATGCTTCAAAACCGCCGTCTTCCAAAATGCTACGGATGACTTCGGCCAAAGCCGCGAAATTGGTGGTGGCAACCGTTTCTAATCTTAAATTGTCTTTCATAATATTTTGATTTTTAAATTATTATCAAAAAATAACATTTTTTATGCGAAAAAGTTCACTTTTTTGATCTTTGTGCGATGGGAACGATTTTGAAAACCCACGCAGCCGTGCTATGCAAGTCACTGTATTTTAGTGATTTTGTATCGATAAAAAGTTGGCCGTTTTTGTACGAGTAGGGGAGTGTCTTATCGCTTCCAAGAAGTGTAATCTGCTGAAATTCCGAATTGTCGGAAACATTCAGCACCAATTGATCCTGCGGAAAGTCCAAAGCGATGGCATAGAGCGTGTCTCCTTTGGTAGTATAGCAGACGGTGGGCTGCTGACAAGTATATGTTGCAGAAAGCCCGTGCTCAAATGCGGTGGCAGGCACTATTTCGCTCGTTTGCGAAGGTGAACTCCAGTGAAGAATGGCCACCGCTTCCAAGTCGTTTTCAACAAAAACTACTCTGATGGTGTGTTTTAAGCTTTTTTTGAAAGAAAATTTGCCGATTTTGGACGATGTCGCGTCCGAAGGATTGAAATGGAGAATCCGTTTGCCATCAATGAAAACGTCCGTGGCGTCGTCAGTTTCAATTTCAAACGTATATTCCTCATTATAAGTTGCTTGAATGTCGCCTTCCCAAGTGGCGGTGAAATGGTCGTACGCGATGGCGGGATGGGGAGAGTTGCGTTTCCAGTCAAAGTTGACTTGCGCGTCAATCCGTTGGATTTCAACGTCTTTCATCTCATAAAAATGTGTAAAAGGACGCGTCCCATAAATAGCTTCCCCATTGATTTCCAACCATTTTCCTAAGTCCAAGAGGCGTTCCTGTTGAAGAAGCGGGATTTGTCCGTCCGCAGCAGGCCCGACGTTCAACGTCATCCCGCCACCCGCTGCAACGAGTTTGGCAAAGTGACGAATCAGCTCATCGGAAGTGAGGTAGTTTTCTATAGGTTCGTTGCGGTTGAGTCCGAACGAACGGCCCAAGCCACGGCACTCGGCCCACGGACGGTCGGTGAGGGTGATGCCGGCACTGTATTCCGGTGTCCGAAACCCGTGCGGATTCCCATTTCCCCATCGATTGTTGACGATGGCGTCCTCACCGTTTAGGTTGTAGTACCACGAAATGAGTTCGGCGGAACGAAGTTGTTCGGCACGATTGTCCCAATCGCCATCGGCAAAAATCAACGAAGGCCGGTAACGTGTCACCAATTCTTTAAACTGAGGAACCATATACTCATCCACATAGCGCTGGA
Source organism: Bacteroidales bacterium UBA1756 (assembly GCA_002314795.1). Classification (GTDB taxonomy): domain Bacteria; phylum Bacteroidota; class Bacteroidia; order Bacteroidales; family WCHB1-69; genus UBA1756. The sequence continues at coordinate 4,530 of DCHI01000019.1, forward strand.
CGGAGTCGTTAGCATCTACGGTCCAGCGGTGCAACGGGTTGTTCCATTCCAACAAGGAGTAATAAAATCCCATCGTGAGTCCTTCGTTGCGTACGGCGTTGGTCAACTCTTCGACGATGTTGCGGTGCGGGCCGGAAACGACACTGTTCCATTCGGGTTGAAATTTGCTGTCCCACAAGCAGTACCCGTCGTGATGTTTCGTCACGAGAACCACATATTTGGCACCGGCGCGTTTGAAAAGCCGCGCCCATTCCTCCGGACGGAACAGTTCCCCCTTGAAAAATCGGGCAAAGTCGGCATATTGGAACTCCTTATCATCGGTTCCAAAAACTCGGTTCTGAAACTGGATACGGTTGCTGTCTCCGACCATCAAACCTTTCAAATACCATTCGGCGTAACCTTCGCGGGAGGCGTATGCGGGAACGGAGTACAGTCCCCAATGAATGAAGATTCCCAATTTCGCATCTGAAAACCATTGCGGGTAAGGACGTTGCTCAATGGACTCCCAATTGGGCTGAATGGCTTGTGAAAATGATCCTATTATTATGAAAATGAAGAGGATAACTAAAAGATGTTTTTTCATTCGTTTTTTGGTAAAAAAAAGCGTGGCAAAATTACAAAATGTTGTGAAAAATCGGGGAAACGGTGTTGGTCGCGAAAAATGTTTTTTTTGGGATGTGCATTAAAAAAAAAATTGTACTTTTGCAACCTCTTTCTAAGGAAGGAGGCCCCATAGCTCAGTTGGTTAGAGCATCTGACTCATAATCAGAGGGTCCTTGGTTCGAGCCCAAGTGGGGCCACTGACATTCAAGCACTTACATTGTCTTCGTAGGTGCTTTTTTTATTTGACTGTTATCAAAAATCATTTTGAAAAAAACTGTTTTGTGGTATGGGAAAATTAAAAAGCTTATTGAGTGATTCCATTATTTATGGTCTCAGCAGCATCGTCGGGCGTTTTTTGAATTACCTGCTTGTCCCGCTTTATACGTACAAGATTGCTGCGGAATCTGGCGGTTACGGCGTTGTGACGAACCTTTACGCATATACGGCTCTGCTGCTTGTGATCCTCACTTTCGGAATGGAAACCACCTTCTTCCGTTTTTCCAACAAGGATGGCGTGAATCCGGACAAGGCCTTTTCAACCTCTTTGCTCTTTGTCGGTGGTTTGTCCGCATTTTTTGTGCTTCTATGTTCCGTTTTCCTCTCCCCGATTTCACAGGCATTGGATTATGCCGCACATCCGGAATATATTGAGGTAATGGCGATTATCGTGGCATTGGACGCCTTTCAAGCCATTATGTTTGCAGATCTTCGTCGCCGCAAACGTGCCTGGAAGTTCGCGTTTCTCAAGTTGGCATTCATCTTTTGCAACATCGCACTCAACCTGTTCGTCTTCTTGTGTGCTCCCTCATTATCCGCTTCCCATCCGGCTATAATGTCTTGGTATCAAGCTGATTATCAAGTCGGTTATATATTTTGGATTAATCTTTTCTGCACGGCGCTCATCACGTTGGGCTTCATTCCTGAATTGAAAAAGATTCGTAACGGAATCGATTTCACGTTGCTGAAGCAGATGGCGCGTTATGCATTTCCTCTTTTGTTGTTAGGATTGGTCGGGATTTTGAACCAGGTGGCTGACAAGATTTGCTATCGCTTTATTGTTCCGGGACAGGAAGGTGAAGTCCAATTAGGAATTTATGGCGCCTGTGTCAAAATCGCGATGATTATGGCAGTGATTACGCAGGCATTTCGTTATGCATACGAGCCGTTGGTTTTTGGAGGCAGCCGCGACAAAAACAACAAAGAGTTCCAAGCACTTGCGACCAAGTACTTCGTGATGTTTACCCTGTTGGCTTTTCTGTGTGTCGTTTTCTACATCGACATTCTGAAATACATCGTTCGTGCCGATTACTGGGAGGCCCTTCGTGCCGTACCGATTGTGATGATGGCGGAAATCTTTATGGGCATCTATTTCAACCTCTCTTTCTGGTATAAATTGACAGATCAGACTTGGTGGGGAGCGTTGTTTTCTGGAATCGGGTGCGTATTGCTGTTGGCGGTGAATTTCATTTTCGTTCCTGAGTATGGTTATATGGCTTGTGCGTGGGGCGGCTTCGTCGGTTACGGAACCTGTATGGTTCTTTCCTTTTTTGTTGGTCAGAAAAAGTACTACGTTCCTTACCCGGTTTGGACGATTTTAGGTTATTTCGCTCTTGCATTGGCTCTTTACGGATTGAGCGTTGTGCTTCGTCCCGAAAGTCAGGCGCTGGTTTTCGTATTGAATACTGGACTTTTGCTCGTCTATTTGGGTGTCGTTTGTTATGCGGAACGTACCGTTTTTGTTCCCATCGTGCAGAAAATCAAGAAAAAATTGACAAAAAGATAAAATATGTTGTTTTTTGAAGCAACTTTTGTAATTCATTTTTGTATTTATCGCAAAATTTTGACTATTTATGAAGAAGAGACTGCCTCTTTTCGCTATATTTTTATTTGCAATTAGTTCGCTTTTTTCCCAAGTAGCTGTGCAGTCCTCAGCTGGACGTACTGCCGAAGATTTGGTTCGTTCGATTCTGATGGGCAATGGTGTCGTGGTTTCCAATGTTACGTTTAACAATAGCTCCTCCGCTTTGGATGCCACCTCCGGAGCTCAGTTGGGAACTTTTACCAATAATCTCACAGGGTTTCCAGGTCTTCAATTCGCTGACGGATTGATTATTACGACGGGGGACATATCTGTCGCCGTTGGACCTAACGATGAAGATGGAGCGTCATCTTCTGTGTATAATTCAATGTATTGTAGCGAATTAGAGAATCTTGCAGGAAATACCATCTATAATCCTGCGGTTTTGGAATTCGATTTTATGACCACGGCGGACCACGTCACTTTCAATTATGTTTTTGCTTCAGAAGAGTATCCTGAATATGTGGATGCCGGATACAACGACATTTTCGGTTTCTTTGTCACGGACCTTACGACGAATCAGACTTCCAATGTGGCTCTGATTCCTGGGACGAACTGGCCGGTTTCCATTGATAATGTGAACGTTTACGATTATTCACAGTATTATCACGAGGTTTCCTACTATTCTTCTTATATGGAATATGATGCGTACGTAGGGCCTTTTGCCGCCACTTTTGCCGTTGTTCCTTGTCGCTTTTACCATATCAAACTTGCCATCTCCAATGTGGGCGATGATGTGTATGATTCGGCAGTCTTCTTGCAAGGACAGAGTTTTTCCGCAGACGCTACTGAAACCAATGTTATTTATGATAATGAAGACCTTCCTGTCGTCGTACAGGATTGCAACACGGCGACGGTTACGTTCAATCAGGGCTCCGCGCAAAATCACGACGTTGTCATTCCTCTGACCTATTCGGGTACGGCGGTCAATGGCGGTGATGTGGATATGCTTCCTGCTTCGGTGACAATTCCCGCCGGGCAGACGTCCGTGTCTCTTGTTATTCGCGCCATCGGGAATTATACCCCCGACACCCTTACTCTGAATATTTATTATGAAGGAACAGTTTGCGCTGAAGGAACAACCATTACGATTTTAGTTTGTAAAAATGAAGGTATTGAATTAGCATCTGAAAACGTAGTCGTTTGTCAGGCAGCTGATTCCATTTCGGTGGAGTTGGTTTCTGGCCATTATGGTGAGATTCAGTGGACACCATCCGCTATGCTCTCCAACCCGAACTCCTTGACGACGGGATTTTTGACGGCACCAACCGAGCCTACCTACTTTACTGTGGTAGCTTCCGACCGCTTTCATTGTACCACCGACTCGACGCGGTTTTTGTACAGTTTTGGGGAACCCATCGCTGATACGGTACGTGCAACAATCTGTTATGGAACGACTTATAACCACTATGGTTTCAATTTAACGCAAGAAGGAACTTATACCCGTGAGTCGCAGACAGCTTTTGGCTGCGACAGCAGCATTACCGTAATTCTTACCGTTCCTCATCCTGAAGTTGACATTGAAATTGGAACTTCCGACCTCTGCGAGGATGGATTTGTGGATCTGACAGCCACGATGTCGGGTGAATCCATTCGGTGGAGTAACGGAGAAAAAACAGAAGAGATTACAGTCACCAAGCCTGGAACATACGTTGCCACCGTCGTTGATGGCCCGTGCACAGCGCAGGACGCGGTGACCATCATTCCCTGTCCCGAAGCCGACGTCTATATTCCGACGGCTATCACTCCTTCCGATGAAAATGGGGTCAATGACGTTTTTTATATCCCGTTTGAAAGAACGGATGATATAGAAGAATTCTCCATCCAGATCTACAACCGATGGGGTATGTTAGTCTTTCAATCCACCAATCCGAATTTCACGTGGGACGGAACTGCACAAGGCAAACTAATGGTGGACGAAACGTACGTCTATACCATTTTTTACAAAACTTTTAATCATCCGGCAAGGACGTTCAAAGGGGCAGTTACGGTGCTGTAAAGCATCTATTTTCTAAAACGCTCTTCGTCAAAGTAATACATCGTCATACCAAAGTTGGCGATGCCTTTCACGTTGTCGGCACGCATCGCTTGTACGAATGCGAACTTGTACGTACCGGAATAGGGGAAGCGGACTTTGGGATAAAAAAGATACTGGTAATCCTTGAGTCGGTTAGAGCCTTTTCCGACCCAGTTTCCGTGCGCGTCGGCGAGAAGGAATTCCAACGTGTCGCGGCTGACGGTTCCGTGCGGGTCTTCACTATCCATAAAAAGATAGAGATTCTGCGTTTCAAAATCCACGCTGTTGCGAATATCCATATAAATGGTGTAATACTGCAACGTATCCTCAATATCGAACTGAAAATGCAGCGTGTCGCCACAATTCCACGTTTCACCTTTGATAGACTGGATATCTTCATAATAGACATCCCGATGGCAAGAGGAGACCAACAAACTGATGACCGCGAGCAACCCGACCGCTATTTTTTTCATAACTACTTGTCTTCAATGTTTTTAAGTTCGTCCAAACTGTATTTCACTTCATCATCTTTCTTCTGGTTGACGATAGCGAATTCCTCCATCGTTTCTGGGAACTGGTTCTTTTTATTCAACTCGATAATTTCATTGACCTTGTCCAACGGAAGTGCAAATATCGTGTTGTCTCCGTGATAGTTATACCAAACGATTTTCTTAAAGATGTCAATTTTGTTATAATGAGCCGTTCCTTTTTTAAACTTAAGTTTAAGATTAGGAGCGGGGAAACCTTTCAGTTCTTCCTGATAGGTAGATTGTTCAAAATTGAGGCAGCATTTCAGTTTCCCGCACTGGCCAGCTAATTTTTGCGGATTAAGAGAGAGTTGCTGCGTACGAGCGGCGGCCGTAGAAACGGACTGAAAATTCGAAAGCCACGAAGAGCAGCACAGTTCGCGTCCGCAAGTTCCAATGCCGCCAAGACGACCGGCCTCCTGACGGACACCAATCTGACGCATTTCAATGCGAATATGGAACTGTTCGGCAAGAATCTTAATCAACTCACGGAAATCGACACGGTCTTCTGCCGAATAATAAAAGATGGCTTTAGTCCCATCACCTTGATATTCAACATCATTCACCTTCATTTTCAGACCGAGGTCCCAAGCGATGTAGCGGGATGTCAGCATCGTGGTGTGTTCCTGATTGACGGTAGAAATCCATTTTTCAATATCCGAATAACGGGCCGTGCGATACAGTTTTTTCTTGACGTCATCCACTTTCACGCGCTTGTGCGCTAACTGACGATAGACGTTCTTGCCAAGCATAGAAATGATGCCGATATCGTGTCCGGGTGTAGATTCCACGGCAACGATGTCCCCCACGTGGAAAGCACCTTCCTGCGGAAGCAAGAAGAAATCCTTGTGGCTATTCTTAAAACGGACCTCGGCAATCGGGCAGTCCAAATAATCAATGGAGATATCCAATTTGGACATCCAATCGTGCGTGCTGAGTTTGCAGGAAGTTTCCGAATATTCGGAAGCGTTAACCACCTCCGGATCAGGTACTTCACGCAGGCCACGGCTAAGGAACGGATTGGAAGCCAACCGTTTGGTTTCGGCGCTGATGGGCGTACGAATGTCCATATCCAAATACTCGTCGAGGTTTTCAGCGGGAGCGGTAGTGGGACGTTCGTCATCGCTGAAACGTTTTTCTGGTTTCTTGTTATGTTCCTTCATCAAGGTCTGGAGTTCTTCCGGCGACAGGTTGTCATCGACGCCGTCGTCAAAATTAGCGGAAGACTCCAATTCGTCATCATTATCAGGAAGTACGACGGCTTCAGAAATTTGCTCCTTCATTTCCACAACCTCATCCACGACCGGTTCTTTCGGCATTTCGTTTTGAGGAACGTGGGAACGGCCATTGGCTCCGTCACGGGGCTCCGTCCGTTGACCATTTCGGTTGCGATTTCTATTATCGCGATGTTTCTTCTTATTATTGTTACGGTTATTATTTCCGTTATTACTCTTATTATCAGTACGTTCAGTCTTGTTTTCGTCCATTTTAGGCAATTAAAATTAAGGTTGCAAAGATACGACTTTTCAATCGTTAACAGACAATTTCGTTTTTTTTTAAAAAAAAGGAAAGAAGCGGCGACTTAATTCGTAAATTTGCCGCCTTTGTTTTAATAATATATTGTACTAATAATATGAGTAAAATTAAATTCCTTTTAATCGGATGCGTGCTCCTTTGTTGCACAGCACTTTATTCCCAGAACAAGCACTATGAATACCAGACCGTTCCAAACGATCCGATGAATGTGAAAATTTACACTATGCAGAATGGGTTGAAAGTGTATATGTCTGTAAACAAAGATCTTCCACGAATTCAGACTTACATCGCAGTGAAGGCGGGAAGTAAAAACGATCCGGCACAAACCACCGGCCTCGCCCATTATTTGGAACATCTTATGTTCAAAGGAACTTCCAGGATTGGAACTTTGGACTGGGAAAAAGAGTCCGTGCTTTTGGACCAGATTGAGAGACAATTTGAGGTGTACCGTTCTACGAAAGAGCCGGAAAAAAGAGACTCCATCTACAAAGTCATTGACAAGCTTTCTTACGAAGCGAGCGGATATGCCATTCCGAATGAGTACGTCAAGTTGATGAAGCACATCGGTTCAACGGGGACGAATGCGTGGACGTCGAACGACAACACCGTTTTCATTGAAAACATTCCGTCCAACCAATTGGAAAACTGGGCAATGATTGAAAGCGAACGTTTCCAAGACCCGGTTATCCGTCTTTTCCATACGGAATTGGAAACCGTTTACGAAGAGAAGAATCGGTCTCTTACGAATGACAGCCGCAAGGCACGCGAAGCGTTGATGGCTGCACTTTTCCCGGATCATCCATACGGAACGCAAACCACCTTAGGAACCGAAGAACACTTGAAAAATCCGTCCATCCAGAACATCAAGCAGTTTGTTAAAACCTATTATGTGCCGAACAATATGTGCATCGTGCTGTCCGGTGACTTTAATCCCGACGAAGCGGTTTCCATTTTGGAAAAATATTTTGGAGAAATGCAGCCAAGCGACTCCATTCCCCGTAGGGACATCGAATCCCATCCCATCGAATATTCAAAAGAGAAGGCAGTGAAAGTCAGTGGTTTGGAAGCAGAATCCGTCACCATCGGCTACCGCATCGGAAAGCCGGCGAACGCTACTGAAATCTACTTGCTCCGTATGATGGACTACATTATGAACAATGGCAAATGTGGTCTTATTGACTTGGATATCAACCAGAAACAAAGAACGGCAAGCGCGTCATCCTCTCCAATGATTCTGTGTGACAATTCAGCTTTCATTCTAAACGGAAAGCCCAAAAAGGGACAATCCCTGAAAGAAGTTTGCGACCTGCTTATGAGAGAGATTGAAATTGTAAAGTCGGGGAATTTTGACGATACACTGATGACCGGAGCCATTAACAATATGCGTCTGCAAGAAATGCAACAGCAGGAGAGCGCGTCCAAAGCCGCATCGCTGATGCTCAGTGCTTTCACTAACAACATTCAATGGGACGTGGCTTGTCACTCCGTGGATTATTTCAGCCAAATCACCAAGAAAGATATCATTGAATTTGCTCAAAAATATTTTGTTGACAATAATCGCGTCATTGTCTATAAAGAGCAAACTGAAACCACTGATGTTCAAAGTGTTGCAAAACCAGCCATCACTCCCATTCAAATCAACCGTGACGTAGAATCCGACTTTTTCAAAAAGATAAAGGCCAAAGAGGTGACGCCCATCGCACCCGTTTATACGGACTATAAAAAATCCATCCAACGCGGTGAAGCAAAATCCATTCCGCTTTATTGTGTGAAAAATACGACAAACGCCACGTTCTCTTTAAAATTAGTCTATCCTGTTGGAGAATTGATGAACAAAGTTCTTCCCATTGCCGCTTCCTACGCCGGAATGGTTGGAACGGAAAAACACACTGCCGAAGATGTTCGCCGTCTTTTCTACCAAATGGCCTGCAATTTTTCCGTTTATTGCTCCGACAAAGAACTCACGTTCTCCCTCTCCGGTCTGAGCGAAAATCTGGAGCCCGCATTTAACCTGATGATGGAAGTCATTCAGAATGCAAAGCCGGATGAAGAGATTTTCAGGGGAATGATTGACAATCGCATCAAAAAAATGGAGGATGCCAAGAAACAGCAAGACAACGTTTTATCAGCATTAAGAATCTATTGTGAATATGGTCCCGAATTGGTGAATTATTCACTTAAGCCAGGAGATATGCGCGGTTTGAACAGCGAAGGCGTACTTGAAACTCTGAGAATGATGCTGCAATACCAACCCGTAGTCCGTTTTTACGGCCCGCAATCGGTGAAGCAACTCAAAAAAATGCTGTTGAAAGATTATGTTTTCCCGAGCGAATACGCCACACCTCCTCTTCCACTCAATTTTATCAAACGCGAAGTCACCCAAAACGAAGTGTTCTTTGTCCCGTACAATGCCAAGCAGTCACGATTGGTAACCTACTCCCGCGGCCCCATCTTCAACAAAGAGATGTTAGCCAGCAGCAAGATGTACAACGGTTACTTCGGCGGCGGAATGGACGCCATCGTTTTTCAGGAAATGAGAGAAAAAAGATCGTTGGCTTACACGGCCCGTTCATCATACATTATTGAATCTGACACCAATAGTTTTTCATACAACTACTCTTTCATCGGAACGCAAAACGACAAGATTATTGATGCTTGGACGGCATTTGACGAACTTTTCAACGAGATGCCCGTTTCCGAAACCTCTTTCAATTTAGCCAAAGAAAAAGTGCTGACTGACATCGCCACCACACGCTACACCAAGGAAGACATTTTGAACACTTACTTTGCCAATAAAAAAATCGGTTACGACTACGACTATCGAAAAGACATTTATAACGCTGTCAAATCCTTCACCATTGACAATGTAATCAAGTTCAACCAACAATATGTCAAAGGCAAGCCCCAAATCCGTATGATTCTTGCAAGAGAAAAAGACATAGACCTTTACGAACTTCAAGATCGTTTCGGAACGCTCCAAAAATTAGATTTAAACGACATTTTCGGTTATTAAAATACAATAGAATGGATAAATTATTCACTTCCAATGATTTAGAATTGATAAAAAAAAGAGGAAGCAATCCCGAACAAGTATCAGAACAATTCAACCACTTCAAAAAAGGGTTTGACTTTGCTGATTTGCAGCGTGCTGCGACTGTCGGCGATGGGATTATCCGGCTGACGGAATCTGAAAAGGAGAAACTGCTGTCTCTTTATTCAAAACTCATTGAAGGAAAAAGGATTGTAAAATTCGTGCCCGCTTCCGGCGCTGCGTCCCGAATGTTCAAAGAACCATTCACTTATTTGGAGGCAGAGGACGAACCCACCCGCACAAAAGCGTTGCAGCTCATCCATTCGCTGAAAGATTACGCACTTTACGACGACCTCGCCGCTGCAATGAAACGGGACGGTTTGAAAATTGAAGAGAGAATTGCGAACGGAGATTACAAAACCGTTTTATCCTATCTTTTAGAAGAAAAAGGGCTGAACTACGGGAAGTTACCCAAAGGGATGCTCCAATTTCATCGTTATGAAACCGAGTGCCGAACGGCCTTTGAGGAACACTTGGTGGAAGCCGCCCATTACGCTCGGTGCAGCGATGGAAGCTGTCACTTGCATTTCACCGTTTCGCCACAGCACCAACCACTTTTCGAGCAGCGATTCGCCGAAGTGAAAAACAAATATGAACAACGCCACGGAGTTCATTACGACGTTACCTTTTCCACACAGAAGCCCGGGACGGATACGCTTGCCGCGACGGAAGACAATCTCCCGTTCAGAGATGAAAACGGGAATCTCCTCTTTCGTCCAGGGGGGCACGGCGCACTCATCCAGAACTTAGGGAACATTGACGCCGACGTCGTTTTTGTAAAAAACATTGACAATGTAATGTGCGACCAAACATTGGACGACACCCTTACGTACAAAAAAGTTTTGGCGGCTTATTTGCTATTGGTTCAAAAGCAAATATTTGAATATCAAGAACTTCTTTCATCAAAAGAAGAAGTTGATACAGAAACGATTCAACAGATACAACGATTTGTAAAGGAACGACTTATGCAAGACGCTCCCGCCGAACGCACGGCTCTCCTTGAAATCCTTTCGCGCCCCATTCGCGTCTGCGGTATGGTCAAGAACGAGGGCGAACCCGGTGGCGGGCCTTTTTTCGTGAAAAGCAAAAACGGGAAAACGACACTCCAAATCGTTGAATCGGCACAAATTGACAAAAGTGACACCCGACAAAAAGAGATACTGACACACGCGACGCACTTCAATCCGGTGGATATGGTCTGCGCCTTCAAGGACGGGAACGGTAAGAGCTACCCTCTGAATCGTTTTGTTGACGCGGAGACCGGCTTCATCTCCTCGAAATCGTACGAAGGGCGCACGCTCAAAGCGATGGAACTACCGGGACTATGGAACGGCGCGATGGCGCATTGGAACACACTTTTCATTGAAGTTCCGTTAAGCACATTCCATCCCGTAAAAACACTTTTTGATTTGAAAATCAAATAAATACTAACCAGACTTTTTTTGAACAAAATGAGCAGTTTTTACGTTAAAAAAAGATGTTTGGTCACTTTGTTCATAACTCATAGACACACCATCATCAAAAAAATGGAATTGGTGTTATCTTTGCACTCGGTAATTGAAAAACGGAATTGAATCTTATCTATAAATAAATCAACATTTTATAATATTTTTTTACTATGAAAAAGATTTTTACACAGATGAAATGGGCATTTCTTTTCGTAAGTGCCCTGTTTATGGTGCAAATGAGTTCGGCGCAACAACGTACCACCATTGCCGGATGGACGTTCCCTGCTGTGCCGAGTAGTTCCACCATTATCCTTTCTGCTGACTGCGGAAACGGAACCATATACGGAGACGGAACTAACGGATCTTCCCGATGGACAAAGTCAAGTGGCTCAAGTACCGCCGGCATCTACTTTGGAAATGCTGGAGTTGCACCAACCACTGGAGTTTGCGAAGAAACTGCTGCCACTAAATCTTTCCAGACGGTTGGCAATGCCTATAATGATAGTTCCATTGTGTTCGTTGTTTCTACGAAAAATTTCGTCAATGTTGGTTTAACTTTCAACGAACGCGGAAGTAGTGCTGGGTTTACGACACAAACGTGGGCGCATAGCACTAACGGTGTGACTTTTACGACCGATACCGTTCTAACCGGTCTCAACTCTGGAACAACAAGTTCCTTCGCCAATAACATCAACATTTCCTTCTCCAATACCGCAGACGATAAAGATACGCTTTACATCAAGGTGACCTTTTCCGGAGCCTCTGGCACGGGGAACAACCGAATGGACAATTTCCGCGTCACGGGAGAATCCAACCTGCCTGTAACAGAGCAACCCGTCTTTTCTCAAATACAGGGTAATTACTGCCAGACATTTTCTGTTGAAATCACCTGTAGCACAGAGAACTCTACTATTTATTATACAACCGACGGAACGAATCCAGACCGCACCAATGGCATTCTTTACACTGCCCCTGTCGCCATCAATACAACCACCAACTTGCAAGCCATTGCTTACGCCGATGGTTTGGACTCAAGTTTAGTAAAATCAGCACTTTATACACTACCGACAGCCCTTACCTCTGTTTCTGAATTTATTGAAGCAGACGAAAACGGATATTACAGACTGGATTGCGAACTCACCGCCATTTACAAAAAGAACAGTTACTTTTTCGCTCAAGATACAGCAAACGCCCTTTGCATCTATGGAACTGGCATCAGCACTTACAGCAATGGTGACGTCATTACTGGCGGCGTTTGCGGAACCAAAGGGAATTACAATGGCCTGATTGAACTCACCAATCCCGTATTCATCAACCCGACGGCCACACCAGGAACTGCCATTGAACCTCTTGCCATTACAATAGCTGAATTAAATGCTAATTGGAGCAACTACGAATGTCGTCTGGTTAGCGTTTCAAACGTTGCGATGGAACAAGGGACATTCTCTACCAGCACCAATGCAAAATTGAACATCACACAAAATGGTGACACCGCTGTTTGTGCAAACCAGTTCAACGCGCTGAACAACTACACGGCACCTGTCAACAACATCAATCTCACGGGTATCGCCATCCCTCGCAACGAGGAGAAACGCATTTGTCCTAGAACCCTCAATGACATTGTAGAAATCATTCCTTCCATCGCTATCGTCGCCCCGACCGACGAACAGGTTTTCGAACAAGGAGATCCTATTCTTGCAGACATCCAAACACAATTTTTCAATTATGAAAACAACAGTATGATTGAATGTGGCATACTTCAAAACGGAGAGAACATTTATCGCGAATTCATCCACAACGCTACCGAATTGAGCATCTTTGAGAGTACCGATTTGACAGCACACCTTAATGGCTTTGGCGACTACAACTTCTATGCCTCACTCGTCAATGCTGACAGCACACTTCTGAACGCACAGAACACAGATACCATCCGTTTCACTTTCATCGCGTCCTACATCGCCATTGAAACGAGCGAAACCGAACTCAATTTCACGGAAACGGGTGAAACACACACGTTTACAGTTACGGGATTCCGTCTCAGCAATGCCATTACCATCTCAACTGACAACAGCGACTTTGTCGTTACGCCAAGCACACTTCCCGCCAATGCCAATGGCGACACTGTTACGATTACATTCGTCGGAACGGAAACCGCATTTGGGACACTGACACTTGCTTCCGACACGACTGTAGCAACCGTGGCATTAAATTGCATTATTCCGATTGACACTCTTATCTATTCTGTAGGATTCGAAGTTGCAGAAGAGTTCACTGCTGGCTCGAACTACCAGAATGACAATCCCGTATATTTCGGTCCCGATGCACAAAAATGGGGAACCATTCACGGAAAAGTTACTGGGACCGATGCTATTGTTGGTTCACAGACGATGCAGATGCGTTACTATGGCACCGCTGGTAATAACCACGAGGGGCACCTTGGATACATCTACACTAACTTCGACCTTCACAATGTCACCAAAGTAGAATTTTCTTCCAAGAGTACCGGCAACCTCAAGTTGCGCGCCACTTTCTCACACGACGGCGGTGAAACATACGAAGGCGACAGCGTTTTCAATGTTGGACAGTATGCACAAAGATTCACCTATCACATTACCGACTCTGGCGAGTATTATTCTGTCCGTGTAAAATTTGCGGTTGAACTCCCTGAAACAGCACCTACCGGAACTGTTCGTTTAACCGTTGACGCTGTCGATGTTTATGGCGTTCTTGGTTTGGAACCCAACATTTGTGAAACACCGGTTATTTCAGAGCCCAGCGCCGCTTACATCAATCCTATTACGGTCAACATCACTTGCGCCACCGAAAATGCACGAATTTATTATACGTTAGATGGGACGACTCCGGACGAGGAAGACTCTCTCTACACTGCACCCATCACCATCGGAAGCACCTGCACATTGAAGGCCAAAGCTTTCAAGGGCGGAATGGATCCGAGTAACTCCGCATTCGCTGAATACACCTTCCCGACAGAAGTAGCTAACATTGCTGAATTCAAAGCAGCCGGCGCCATTGAATCCACCTACGCATTCAAAATCACGGGCGATGTTACTTTCGTTTATCGTAACGGTCGTCGTATCTTCATCGAAGATGCTACCGGAGGACTTCTCGTCTTTGACGAAACCACTTCCGTTATCACCAACACCTATTCCGAAGGAGACGTCATCAGTGGCGGTATCATCGGTACCTATACGCTATACAACGGAATGACCGAGATGATTCCTTCCACCAACTGGCCAGCTGCAAGCGGCACCGCCACCGTATCACCGGTTTTGGTTTCCATCAACAATTTGATGGACCAGTTCGACACGTACGAAGCACGCTTGGTCCGTATCAACGGAGGCACGTTCACGAACGGAGCGAACTTCAATACCAGCGAATACACCGATGCTGAATTGGAAGACGGAACGGGCAGTCTTATCGTCCGCAACCAATTCAAGACCTTGGATACCACCTTGGATAACGGAACTTTGGCCGACGTGATTGGTTTCGCCTCCAGATTTGTTCAGGGGGGGACAAGCACCTACCAACTTTTCCCGCGGACCAATGCCGACATCATCATCACCGACACCACGATGATTGAAGAAGCCGCTGCCATCCGCTTGCAAGTCTATCCTAACCCGACCACCGATAATGTCACTATCAATGCCGACTGTAACGGTGGCGTTCTTGAAGTAGTCAATGGCTACGGACAAGTCGTCTTCCGTACGGAGAATCCGACCTATCCGACGGTTATTCCAATGAACTCTCAAGCAGCCGGACTCTATTTTGTCCGCGTAATCACTTCTGACAACCACGTCGTAATTACGAAAGTAACGAAACGATAATTCGTTGTTTTTCAACGACTTTTCAGAAGCCCGTTTTAGAAAACTCACTCTAAAACGGGCTTCTTTAATAATTTTGTCAGGATGTCGGGAGCGTCAATAAATTTCGTACTTTTGCGCGCAATTTGCGAAAATTCATATCAATCAATTTATTATTAACCAAAAAAAAGTACTATGTTAATTGATTTTTTCACCACTCATCGCACGGTGGCAATGCTGTTGGCTATTTTCATAGTGATTATTCCGTTTATAGTCTACTATGTACGCATTGCCAAAAGAGATCATCCGAAAGGGCTTATCGCTGCTGCACTCAGCAATATGGGCGAACGTTTCGGCTATTACATTATGAACGCAATCCTATTGCTGTTCCTTGTTTCAAAGTTCGGTCTTCCTGACGGGACAGCGGGTATTATCTATTCCGTCTTTTATTTCGGTATTTACGTTTTGAGCTTGGTAGGCGGTATCATCGCCGACCGGACCCAAAACTACAATGGCACCATTCAATGGGGTTTGATTATTATGTCATTGGGATACATTGCTTTAGCAATTCCTTTGTTCAGTATGACGAATGGTGTCATCTGTGACGGAGGCAGCCAATGGTGGAGCATTCTTATTTTCACCTGCATTGCTTTACTTTGTATTGCCTTCGGTAATGGTCTTTTCAAAGGGAACCTGCAAGCCATCGTAGGAAAGATGTACGATGAATTCGAAGCTGAAGCCGCTAAGAAAGGCGAAGAAGCTTTGCAAGAAGCAAAAGAAAAAAGAGACTCCGGTTTCCAAATTTTCTACGTTTTCATCAACATTGGTGGCGTTTTAGCTCCATTTGTAGCTCCTTTGCTTCGTGAATGGTGGCTTAAAGTCCACAACTTCGTCTACAATGCCGATATGCCTTCACTTTGTCACCAGTATTTGGCCAACGGAGACGCTACAACCAAATTCACTGAGACGATGGAAAAATCAGTTGTTGCTGGAAGTGCAATTCCAACCGACTACACAGCTTTCTGTTCAGACTACATCACCGTATTCAACCAAGGTATCCATTACGCATTCATTGCTTCCGTCATTGCAATGCTCGTTTCGTTGATTATTTTCTTCGTAACCAAGAAAAAATTCCCGCAACCAGCCAAGAAAGCAAGCGTGGAAGTTGTCGAATACACCGCTGAAGAAAAAGTTGCTATGGCAAAAGAAATCAAACAACGTCTTTACGCTTTGTTTGCTGTTTTGGGTATTGCCATTTTCTTCTGGCTTTCATTCCATCAAAACGGACAATCTTTGTCGGTTTTCGCCCGTGACTTCGTTCAAACAGACTCTATTGCACCCGAAATCTGGCAGGCACTCAATCCGTTCTTTGTCATTTTCCTCACCCCCATTGTAATGATTGTATTTGCTAATTTAGCAAGAAAAGGAAAATCCATTTCCACACCTCGTAAAATTGCTTTGGGTATGGGAATCGCCGGTTGTGCCTATCTGTTCCTAATGATTATTTCCATCCTCAACAACTATCCGTCCGGTACTGAATTCCGTTTGTTAGATGCAACGGAAATGGCAGCCGCTGGTTTAGCGAAGGCATCTCCGTGGGTACTCATCGTAACCTATTTCTTCCTCACCGTAGCTGAATTATTCATTTCACCTCTCGGACTTTCATTCGTATCCAAAGTAGCTCCGCGCCATATGGTCGGTTTGTGCCAAGGTTTGTGGTTAGGTGCCACAGCTATCGGCAACCTGATGATTTGGGTTGGCCCCGTTATGTACAATGCTTGGCCGATTCAATACTGCTGGTTAGTTTTCTTAGCCATTTGTGCCGTTTCTATGGGCGTAATGCTCGGAATGGTGAAATGGTTGGAACGCGTAACGAAATAGCAACTATTTATACAATATCAAAACGGCGGGAACGAACAAGTTCTCGCCGTTTTTTTTATGGGGATAATTCATTATACTCGCAAGCAGTACCTTCATCCTCTTGGTCGAAGATCTAAAAAAGTAATAGTTAGGGCCTTGAAGCAGAAAGTGAACAAACTGATAGGCGAGAGAAATCCGTTGTCGCTGATTCAAAAAGCGTGTGGGTTCTATCTTTATTCAATTTGGTTTTCGGAAGGGGGGAGGGAAACAAAAAAAGAGGATGACTCTACAGCCATCCTCTTCTTCATATAAAGTTGTGTGAGGTTATTCCAATGTGAAGCGGGTTTCTCCCAATAGTGCATTGTCTGTGAAAACCTGAACGACATACGTTCCTTTCATCGCTTTGTCGTTGTCACGAATATCCCAAACCATCGTCACGTTTTCGGCTTTGTTGACGTAGTTGACCGTTGCCTTTGCCGTGTATTGCAATTTTTGTCCGTTGTTCGTAAACGTGTAGGCATCAGACTTTCCGGGAGTGAGGACGCGGCCGTCACCGGGAACGGAAACACGGCAATATACGTTATATGTGCCTGGGGTGATAAGTGAGTTTTCAGCAAGCGTGAGCGTGGTTTTGATTTTGCGTGCCTTGGACGCTTTCGTCGTCGTTACCTCTTCGTTCTTACGAGCTTTTGTATAAGAACAGTAACTCTTGATGTTGTATGCTTTCAATGTCGCAGCCGTGTTGATCTTCGCTGTTAAATCCTCGTTTTGCTGAGCAATTTGCTGCTTTTCCTGGCGTGTTTGCGTCAATGTCTGGTTCAATTGCGTGTTTTCCTCTTTCAACTGCGTGTTTTCAGCATACAGTTTGTCCAATTCAGCCACATATTCTTGTGTGATGCTCTGCAGACGTTTCAACTGCTTTTTAATCTTGTTGTAATCGGCTTGCTGGGCAATCAATCTTTGAATTTCAGCCGCATTAGCCATAATGATGCTGTCTTTTTCTGACAGACTGTCAACGAGTGTTCCGTATTGCTCTTTTATGAGATTGTGTTCCGCCAACAAATCGTTCAGTTCATTGTTAAGAGAAGTTTCAACTTCACTCTGATTTTGTACCAGTGCCTTTACTTCATTGTTGAATGATGGAGCTGCAAATTTTGCAAAATAAATTGTAGTACAGAAGAATACGAAGGAAAGAATACCTAAAAGGATGACCCATTTCTTCAATGAATTTTCTTCATTGTTTTTTCTTGTTCCGGATGTTAAATTTTCCATAATTGTAGTAATTTTGCGGTTGTAAATCAAACTGCAAAATTAAAATTAAATTGTGTACCAATGAAAAAAATATTTCAATGGATAAATGACTTAGTATCAATATTTTATCCAAGACTTTGCATCGGCTGCGGCGAAGCATTGCAACGAAATGAATCGCACTTGTGTTTGCGTTGCATCCTTCATCTTCCTGAAACCAACTACCATCTTTCCAAAGAGAATCCTTTGGAAAAAATATTCTGGGGAAGAGCCAAGGTTGAAAACGTTTTTTCTTTTCTCTATTTTAGAAAAGGAAATACCGTGCAATCCATCCTTCATCAACTTAAATATAAGGGTAACAAAGAGATAGGTGCTTTTATGGGCGAAATGTACGGGAAAAAGCTGGCGGATGCTGGCTGTCTCGCCGATGTGGATGTGATTGTTCCGATTCCCCTTCACCCCAAAAAAATGAGAATTCGCGGTTACAACCAAAGCGAATGGATTGCAATGGGACTTTCGAAGGGCTTGAATGTCCCTTACTCCAATGATTTCCTCGTACGCGCAACCTTTACCGAGACTCAAACCAAAAAAGCCCGCTTCAGTCGTTGGGAAAATGTCAAGGACGTATTCCAAGCTTCCCGAACCGATGAGCTGGCCGGAAAGCACGTTTTGGTTTGCGATGACGTCCTGACAACTGGAGCTACCACCGAAGCCGCTATACAGAAACTGCTGGAAGTTCCAGGCGTGCGTGTCAGTGTGGTTACCATCGCCACAGCTAAGTAACTGTCGGACTTTTATTTGAGCAAGTTATCGGAGTTTCCACTCCTCAATCATCATATCGTTATCTTGCAAAATATGAAGGTAGTTTTCGTAACGATGTGCCGCGATTTCACCGGATTCAAGAGCCGCCCGCACTTGGCAACCCGGTTCGTGCGTGTGCGAGCAATTGCTGAAACGACATTCGTTGTTGTATCGGCGCAGTTCGGGAAAGTAGTCACGAACCTCTTCGGGACGATATTGGATAAGTCCGAACTCCTTAATGCCTGGCGTATCGATGATAAAGCCGTCGGCAACAGGAAACATCGTGGCGAAGGTGGTCGTATGGCGGCCTTTGTCGTGAACTTCGGAAATGGCACCGATTCGAAGGTCTAACGTCGGGTCTATGGCATTGATGAGGGCCGACTTTCCTACACCGGAGTGCCCGCTGCACAAGGCCACTCTGCCCGAAAAAAGAGCTTTTACGTCATCAATCCCTTCACCTGTTAGCACGGAGGTGCAAAGTGTCTGATAACCAATTTTTTCGTAGATGCCACGAAGACGAGCAATCTCCTCTTTTTCTTCTTCGGAATAAATATCTATTTTGTTGAAAACCAAACAGCAAGGAATTCTAAAACCTTCCGCCGCCACCAAAAAACGGTCAATGAATCCCAACGAAGTACGGGGCTCGCGCAAGGTGACAACCAAAAAGGCAATGTCGATATTTGCCGCTATGATGTGGCTGATTTTCGACAAATTGGTGCTTTTGCGGTCGATGTAGTTTTTTCTGGGATGAATGGACGTGATGTAACCGCAGCCGTCATCTTCAATAAGAAAATCAACACTGTCACCGACCACAACGGGATTGGTGGTTTTAATGCCCTTGATGCGGAATTGCCCGCGCAGACGGCACTTAACCGAAGTTCCGTCCGTGGTGCGTACTTCGTACCAACTTCCCGTTGATTGCATCACCAAACCGTGACTTGTCTCCATTTGGAATTCTTTGTGGCTGTCCGTCACCATAATAGGGGAGAGGACGACCTCGTTTTACATCTTTTCGGGAACGTTGATTCCAAGGAGTGCGACTGCATTTTTGAGTACAAGTGCCGTCATTTCAGAAATTTGCAAGCGAAGATCGCGTGCATTGGCATCGCTTTCTTTGAAGATGGGCGTTTCCTGATAGAAGCGGTTGAATTCTTTAGCAAGGTCGAATGCGTAGTTGGCAATCAAGGCCGGACTCATCGAAGCCCCCGCGTTTTGTACTACTTCCGGAAAATCATAGATGGCTTTAATCAATTCTTTTTCTGCACTTTGCAATTGCAAGGACGTTGTATTGACCGCATAGTCGATTCCGTTTTCTGCCGCTTTTCTCAACAAAGAACGGATGCGTGCGTGCGTGTACTGAATGAACGGTCCCGTATTACCATTGAAATCTATGGATTCTTCCGGATTGAAAAGCATATTCTTTTTAGGATCCACCTTGAGAATGAAATACTTGAGTGCTCCTAAGCCGACCATTTCGTACAAGGCATTGACATCGCCGTTTGCCGCATCATTCTTGCCCAGTTCGGAAGTCTTTTCTTTGGCTTGGAAAATCATCTCTTCCATCAGGTCGTCGGCATCCACCACGGTTCCTTCTCTGGATTTCATTTTCCCGTTCGGCAGTTCCACCATTCCGTATGAAAGATGGAAAATGTGTTTACCGAACTCTTTCTCCAATTTTTCACCCAAGACAATTTTCAGCACGTCGAAGTGGTAATTCTGTTCATTACCAACAACATAGATCATCTGTTGCGGTTTGAATTCTTCGTAACGGAGCTGCGCCGTCCCCAAATCCTGCGTCATATAGACGGAAGTGCCGTCGGAACGCAGTAACACCTTTTCGTCCAAACCTTTGTCACGCAAATCGACACGGACGGAGCCGTTTTCTGCCTTGTAGAAAGCACCTTTCTGGAGTCCTTCTTCTACCAGCGCCTTGCCTAACAGATAGGTTTGTGATTCATAATAAATCTTATCAAAAGAAATGCCCAACTGCTTGTAAGTCTGGTCGAAACCGGCATAAACCCAGCCGTTCATCTTGTTCCAAAGACGACGGATTTCAGGATCGTTGGCTTCCCATTTCCGGAGCATTTCCTGGGCTTCAAGCATCAGTGGGGCCTGCTTTTCAGCAACTTCCTTTTCCATCCCATCTTTCATCAAATCAGCAATTTCCGCTTTGTAATGCTTGTCAAATTCGACATAGTACTTTCCTACTAAATGGTCGCCTTTCATACCGGAAGTTTCGGGTGTCTCGCCGTTACCGAACTTTTGCCAGGCCAGCATCGACTTGCAAATGTGGATGCCGCGGTCGTTGACGAGGTTTACTTTGACCACGTTTTTGCCGCAGGCACCAAGAATGCGAGAGACGGAATCCCCCAAAAGATTGTTACGGATGTGGCCAAGGTGCAACGGTTTATTTGTATTGGGTGAGGAATATTCAATCAAAGTGACGGGCTCGTCCGGAGCTGCAACCGTATAGCCGAACTGAAGGTTGCTGCGGTTTTCACGCAAGAACTGAATCCAGATTTCAGCAGAAAACGAGAGATTTAAAAATCCTTTTACAACGTTGAAATCACTGTGTATCTTCTCTTTAAAAAATGCACCTACTTCGTTCGCTACTGCGTCGGGCGCTTTGCGGGCCATTTTCACAAACGGAAACATAACGATGGTGTAGTCTCCTTCAAATTCTTTTTTCGTTTTTTGAATGATAGATGTGTCGGCTTGCCAATCAATATTATATAAAGTAGAAAGGGCTTCTTTTAAAGTCTTTGCGATAAGATTTTTCATCTGTAATAATTTGATAATGAAGGTTTTATTCTATTATTTATAAAAGAGAAAAGACTATTTTTTCAAAACGTCATCAAAGTCGCGCCAAGCCCATTTGCCTTGGACGACACCGTTTTGAACGTAAATAATTCCCGGATTTGCGTGGATGGCGTCACGTACGATGAACGGACCTTTCACTGGATCGCAATCGCTGCGATAAATGGGGAAGGTAATGTTGTACGCGTTTTTGAAAGCGGCGATTTCTTTGACGGAAGAATTCGTCAAACCGACGAAATCCGCTTTGTCGGCTTTGCATTTTTCAATGATCTTTTGCAGTTCCGGACTACGGATTCCTTCTTCGTCAATTTCATCCAAATCACTCATAAAGAGAATGTAAAGCGGTGTGTTGTTTTCAACATTCAGTAAATCAGCGGAATAGTCAGAAACCGAGTCTTCCATTGTAAAACCTTGAATCGGAGCACGTTGAATATCGCTGATGACTTTCACTTCAGGATCCAAATCCTTTTTATCATCGAAAAATTCCGGTTCATTGTCAAATTTCGCCATCAGTTCCTCTTCGGTAAAACGGTACTTGTTGCCCGCCGAATCGCCATATACGTAAACGGTTTCTGAAACGGCCTGTTTGTCAATGTAACTTTCGGCTACGTTCATTCCTACTTTCCAGTCGCTGAAATCGATAACCGGAAGGTGACGGTAGCAGTAGAGTTGTACCAAGCCGGCAACAACAACAGCGACAGCGACAAAAATCCACTTTCCGACTTCCGTGAGGCGGATGTCCGGAATGTAGTCACGGTACAGAAAGACGAGAACCGTCGGAATGATAATGACCACATTTTTCAGGAAGGTCTGTAAGTTGCTCATCTTGATGGCTTTTCCGAAGCAGCCGCAATCTTTCACAACACCAAAGTCGTAACCGTGGTGGACTTCAAGATATTCGGCAAGTGCCAACCAGGCCGTCAAAAGGAAGAAGAAGCACATAAACAAAAGGTAGAAT
This sequence comes from Bacteroidales bacterium UBA1756, assembly GCA_002314795.1. Classification (GTDB taxonomy): domain Bacteria; phylum Bacteroidota; class Bacteroidia; order Bacteroidales; family WCHB1-69; genus UBA1756. The sequence continues at coordinate 27,115 of DCHI01000019.1, forward strand.
AGCGAGGTGAGGCGGATTTTGATGCGGAAAAGCATCATCACACCGAGGGTGAATTCAACAATTGTGAGGGCGATGGCCATAAACATACTGAACAGCTGCATAAATGGCATTCGGAAGGAGATGAAGTAGTCGTCAAACTGGATGGCATTGGCTATCGGATCGATGGCTTTGCTCAAACCGGAAAAGATGAAAACGCATCCCAACAAGATGCGTAAAATAAGAATGACGATAGGTTCTTTTTTTCTATTCATAGTGCTTAATTGTTAGTTTCGTTTTCGTTCAATTTAATCAAGGCGAACATCGCATAGTTGATGATGTCGTAGTAGTTGGCGTCGAGGCCCTCCGAAATGAGTGTGGTTCCGTCGTTGTCCTCAATCTGTTTCACACGCAGCAATTTCATAAGGATGATGTCGGTGAGGGAACTGCGGCGCATTTTACGCCACGCTTCATCATAATCGTGGTTCTTATTGGCCATCAATGATTTGGCATTGCCAAGATATTTTTTGAAAAGTTGGATGGCTTGGTCGGCGGGCATAAGTTCTTCCATCGTGTTAGCCACTCCGACTTCCAGCTGGATGAGCGCCATAACGGAGTAGTTGACGATGCCGATGTATTCGGGCGTGACGCCTTCGTTGACGTAGGAGACACCTTTTTGCTCGATACTGCGGATCCGCTGCGCCTTGATATAGATTTGGTCGGTGAGGGAAGGCGTACGCAAAATGCGCCACGCTGTACCGTAATCTTGTGCTTTTTTGGAAAAAATGTCAAGACATTTTTCTGCTATGAAATCAAATTCCTCGCTTGTGTTCATAATTCCGGTTATTTTACGATTTGATAACGACGAAGGACATCGGAAATTTCGTTGTGCATAAGGTCTTTTTTCAGCACCTTTTTATCTTTGTCCAGAAGGAACATATATGGAATGATACGGAGGTCGTATAAGTTCTTGGAGTTGATTTCGTTCGTGTAGTCCCAGCCGTGAAGGTATTTCGGATTCGCTTTCGTACGAAGGTAGCGCTCCCAAAGGGCGCGGTCGTCTTCGAAATAGACGGTAACGACTTTCAACTTGCCGCTTTCAATGGCTTTGTTCACTTCTTCGTTCACCGCTAACTTCTCACGGACTTCGGTACAGGTGGGGCAGTCGGGATTTTGGAAATAGAGCAGGATAAATTCACTTTCAATATCATAAAGTGATGATTTAGTACTATCGCTCCAAAGTATTGAAAAATTGGGGACTTGCGTGCCCGGAAGGTTCTTGGTGTGGATTTCCAACAGCTGTTTGTAATAGTTGACGCGCTTTTGCTCTATCTTGTCGTAGCTAAGCGCGTTACGTAACATTTCGATATAGATTTCTTCCGTAAAATAAGGTGACTTTAAGGTTCCTAAAACGGATTCAAGTGCGTCAAAGAAATGGTGGTAGGTGACGGAATTGACTTGTGCTTTTGTCAACAAGTCGGCTGCAAAGGCGGCCCCCTGTTCGGGACTTACAAAGTAGATATCAACCGCGTACTTTGCTAATTTGGCTGCTGTTATCGGCGTGGTTGCCATACGCGGGTCGTCGAACGGGTAGTTGTCGAATGCGTGGACGGTGTAGAAGTAGTTGAGCGCATCGCGGTTGCCGTAGTATTCGCGGGGAGGTTCTGGCAACGACTTGGAAAACTGAACGATGGAGGCGAGAAGTGTGCCCTTGTTGGCTTCAATCACTTGCTGCTTGTACTCTTCTTCCTGACGGGTGAAGGCATTCGCCTCTTCCATCAGGTTCTGGGCTAACGTTTGAAGCATATATTGCGGCATCGTCTTCTGAGCTTCGGCAAAGACATTGTTGATGGAGTCCGCCTTCGCACCGAACCATTCAGATTTTGCGCTATACGCTTGACTGTTAGTATTTTCAACACTATTGTTAAAGATAGGTTTCAAATCCTTGCCCATCGTAACGATGATATTCTGCTTCTTCTCTTCAGAAATCAGAACGGTGAAAAGTTCGTTGGTATCACGTTCTACTTTGTAAAGACCCGGCGCAAGTTTGTCCTTGACTTTCAATATCATTTTCGATGAAACGGGGCAAACGGCAAGCGTCTTGTACTTTTTCTTTCCGTCGAAAGCCCGAAGGCGAAGGGAGTCGGCGCCAAGTTCAGCATTCTCGACCTGAATGGTCAAGGTGAAATTTTGTGCAGAAAGCAGCAGCGGAAATGCAATGGCTGCGATTGCTAATAATATTTTTTTCTTCATAAATCAAGCTTTTTGCGCGAATGATCGGGTGCGCAAAAACAGGTGCAAAAGTACGTAATTTTTTGAAAATTCAGTCGCTTTCCTAACCCAACTTGGCTTTGTACGCATCGTAGTCGGGCTGTGCCAAAAATTCGAACTCGCCATCGCGATGTACCACCCCAATCCCGGGATGACGGACCCCGTTGAAAAAGGTGGTTTTTACCATCGTGTAGTGAATCATATCGTCAAAAACGATGCGGTCGCCGATTTCCAACGGCTCCGGAAAAGCGAAGTCGCCCATCCCGATAAAGTCACCGGCCAGACAGGAACAGCCGCCTAAACGGTACACGTGCTTGCTTGCCTCCGTCGGTTCCGTCGCCCCGATGACCGCCGGCTTGTAAGGCATCTCCAAACAGTCAGGCATATGACAGGCAAAGGAAACGTCTAACATCGCAATCTTAATTCCTTTATTTTCAACAATATCCTCTACCGTAGAAACAAGCACGCCGGTGCGCCAACCTACCGCTTCCCCGGGTTCCAAAATCACGTCTTCCAAATTCGGATACCGTTCTTTAAACTCTTTTAAAATCTTGATAAGATGAGGAATGTCGTAATTTTGTTCCGTGATGAGGTGCCCGCCGCCTAAATTCACCCATTTGCACTCACGAATGAGCGCGTCAAAACGTTCTTCAAAAGCACGGATGCAATTTTCCAATGCGAAACTGTTGTTTTCACAAAGTACGTGAACGTGCAGACCTTCAATGCCTTCTGGGAGATGTGTGGGCATATCGGCGGCAAGGATTCCGAGTCGTGAACCCGGAATGGCCGGATTGTACAAGTCCGTCTTGATTTCCGAATATTCGGGATTGACACGCAGTCCGCAACTTATTTTTTGAGGAAAGCGCTTCACACGCTCGCCAAATCTGGCCCACTGTGTCAACGAGTTGAAAGTGATATGGCTTCCGTACATCAGCAGGTTTTCAAACTCGTCGTCGCGATAGACGGGAGCGTAGATGTGTGCATTGCAGCCCATCTCCTCTGCTATGAGGCGCGCTTCGTTCAGCGAGCTGGCTGTCGCGCCGCTAAGGTAGTGCCGAACCATCGGAAAGGCGTGCCAGAAAGCAAAACCCTTGAGGGCGCAAATGATGGAGACGCCAGCCTCTTTTTGAACCAAATCAAGAAGTTGAAGATTCGCCTCCAACGACTCTTCAAACATTACATAACAAGGGGATGGAAACTGTTCGTAATTCATTGACAATAAGTTAAAAAGTGATTATTCTTCTGGCAGTGCCTTGAAACCGAGACCCATAATTTCGCTACTGTCAACCACATTGATGAACGCATTGGGGTCGAGACGGCGGATGTTGGATTTAAGTTTCACCAAATCAGTACGTTCCAACGTGACGTAAATCATTTTGCGCTCCGTTCCTTGATACATTCCCAAACCGGTGAAAATGGTGCCGCCACGACGAATGTCGTTGAGAATGAAGTTGCGGACTTCTTCGGTCTGGTCGGTGACGATGAAAGCCGTTTTGTAGGTTTTGATGCCGTCCACGACGAAGTCAATGACTTTGCTTTCAATGGCGATGAGGATGATGGAATAGATGGGGAGGCGGATGTCACCGAAAGCGAGGAGCGTGGTGAGTGTGATGAAGGAATCGACAATCAGTACGAGCGTGCCTAACGAAACCTTGGTGTATTTGTGAAGAATCATTGAGATGATGTCGCTTCCTCCGGAGGTGGCACCGGAACGGAAAATCAAACCGATGGCCAAGCCGTAAATGACACCGGCAACGACCGTGTTCAGGAAATAGTCGGGCTGGAAGAAGGTGTTGTCGCTGTGCGGAATCTGAACCAGATTGTGAACGGCATCCGGGTTCGTCAGAATCCCTTCATTGATGACGGGATTGTAGCCCCACGCCATTTCCAAGACCCACGTGAAAGCGAAGATGGCTACGGTTGAGATGACCGTCTTCGCACCGAATTTTGGACCTAAAAGCCAAGTGCCAATCAGCAACAGCGGAATGTCCATACAGATGGCATAGAAACTGATACGCCAAGGCCAGATGGTATTGAAGACGTTGGCCAAACCGTAGGTTCCTCCTGGCGCGAGCAGGTAGGGGTTGACGAACATTACATCTCCTACGGCAAAAAGGAAACTTCCAAAGATTAGGAGGAAATAGGAAACGAATTCGTTTTTAAAAGAATATTTAACTTGTTTATTCATAGGTGTTTATGTTTTTAAATTTGCGGCTGCAAAAGTACGATATTTTTCTTCAGAAAATAATATTCCACAAAATTTCAAAACAAATATCTTTTCCATCTGTTCATCCCTTCCTCTTTTAAAGTTTTAAGGTTTTTTTTGAAAAATTATAAAAGCGGGTCAGCGTTTTGAATAAATTTGTACCTTTGCGCGCTTTTTTTGAAAGCGATTTTTTATTGAATTTTCTTTATTTATTCATATATCAAATAATAAATTATGGCAGCAGAAAAAATTACATCCAGTAAGCAAGCTATGGAAATGGAAGATCGTTATGGCGCTCATAACTATCATCCACTTGGCGTCGTTATCTCCAAAGCAAAAGGTCCCTTTATGTGGGACGTTGAAGGCAAAAGATATTTTGACTTCCTTTCAGCTTATTCCGCAGTGAATCAAGGACATTGCCATCCGAAAATTGTTAACGCAATGGTGGAACAATGTCAAAACCTTACCTTGACTTCCCGCGCTTTCTATAACGATTGCCTCGGCCCGTATGAAAAATATGTTACTGAAACCTTTGGATATGACAAAGTCCTCCCGATGAACTCCGGCGCAGAAGCTGATGAAACCGCTTTGAAACTCGCCCGTCGTTGGGGTTATGATAAAAAAGGTCTTCCGGAAAACCAAGCAAAAATCATCGTTTGCGACGGAAACTTCCACGGTCGTACCATCACCATCGTCTCCCTTTCCATCGACCCCGATGCTTACAAGGGATTCGGTCCTTTCACACCTGGCTTCATTAAGATTCCTTACAACGATGTTCCTGCTTTGGAAAAAGCACTCGAAGATCCGACCGTTTGCGGTTTCTTGGTAGAACCAATCCAAGGTGAAGCTGGCGTTTACGTTCCCGATGATGGCTATTTGAAAAAATGCTACGATCTCTGTAAGGCACACAACGTCCTCTTTATGGCTGACGAAGTCCAGACCGGTATCGCTCGTACGGGTAAAATGTTGGCTTGCGATCACGAAGGTGTTCGCCCCGACATCCTCATTCTCGGTAAGGCCCTCTCCGGTGGTACGATGCCTGTTTCCGCAGTCTTGGCTGATGATGACATTATGCTCAACATCAAGCCCGGTGAACACGGCTCAACATTCGGTGGAAACCCGGTCGCTTGCAAAGTCGCCATCGCCGCTTTGGAAGTTGTCAAGGAAGAAAAACTGGCTGAACGCGCCGAATATCTCGGAAAAATCTTCCGTGATGAAATGAACGCGGTGAAGAGCGATATGATTCAACTTGTTCGTGGTAAAGGTTTGCTCAACGCCATCATCATCCGTCCGAAGAACGGAAAAGAAGCTTGGGACGTTTGCGAAAAGATGAAAGAACTCGGTGTTCTTGCTAAACCAACCCATCAACACATCATCCGTTTCGCTCCTCCGTTGGTTATCACAGAAGAAGAACTTCGCGAAGCTATCGAATTGATTAAGAAAGCAATCCTTTCTTTTGAATAGAGTATAGAAAAGGTCGTATCAAATACGGCCTTTTTTTCAAAAAAATAGTGTTGCTTCACAACATTTTTCAGGATAATTTGTTTCTTATCCTGCTGCTGAAAAGCTCCAAAAAAGAATTATTAAATAACCCATTTAAAATTAAACAGTTATGATTAACGAAAGAATGCAAAACGAAATCAATGACCAAATCAATGCCGAATTTTGGTCCGCTTACCTTTACCTCAGTATGTCTGCTTGGTTCACACAGAAGAATCTCCCCGGTTTTGCGAACTGGATGTATGTCCAATATCAGGAAGAAATGACTCACGGTATGAAGATGTTCCGCTACATCCACGAACGTGGTGGCGAAGTGAAACTCAAACCGATTGCTAAAGTTGACACCGCTTGGAAATCCGGCGCTGACGCTTTCACCGCTACCTTGAATCACGAACGCAAAGTCACCTCCCTCATCAATGGTTTGATGGACACCGCTCACGAACTTCGCGACTATGCAACCATCAATTTCCTCAATTGGTACATTGACGAGCAAGTTGAAGAAGAAGCCAACGCAGAAGACCTTCTCAACAAATTGAAAATGATTGAAAAAGATCCCGCTGCTTTGTACGCTTTGGACAAAGAATTGAGCACTCGTACTTTTGTTGACGAAACCGTCGCTCCAGCTGAATAATCTTTCAGTAGAAATATTTGAAAGGGGGTAAGATGACTTGCCCCCTTTTTTCGTGGCCTCCTAATTGGATTTGTTTTCCTGTTTGAGCTTGTCCAGTTCCTCTTTCAGACGTGCAATCTCTTCCTTGAGCGAATCCTCCTTTGTCCCTTCGGACGGATGCTCCCTGACTCGGAAAGTGACGCTGGGAATACCATTCGCGCCATCATCTCCGAAAAGTTCGTTGATAAGTGTCGCACTCCGGTTGATGTACTTCTCCCGCTGAAAATCATCGTTCGTTTCAGACGCCATCTCCCCGATGACAAACCGTAAGTCTATGATTTTGGCGTAAGTTTCTATCAGAACCCGCGTCATTGCTGTGGCCTCGTCACTTTGCAGCAGTGTAGCCAAAGTCAGAAAGCCCACTCCGGAAAAGGCATACTTCGGACGGTCTTCCGGCGCCATATCCTGAAACCGTTTGAATCGTTCCATACATTTCTTGGCATTTTCATTCTGCATTGAAATAACGTCCTTCGGCCCGAAACTTTTTCGGTTTTCATTGATGACTTTGAGGATTTCTTCCTTTTTTACATTGAAAAAAGTGGCACAGTCACAGTCCATAATGACGGGCAATTCCCCGATGACGCTTACTTGCGATAGTAATTTTTCATCCATTCTTTTCATTTTTTGTTATTGAATTTGTGTTCGCAAATATACGTCCGTAGAATCCGGAAGTCAATAGTTTTTGTGATTTATCTTATTGAAATTCAATGAATTGTAAATGTGTTTTTTGGATAATAAATGACATCATTTAACAAAAAAAGCACTTTTTATCAGGAAAAATGCTTTTTATTGAAGATGGAAAAAGATAGTCTGTTAGAAATTTTTCGGAGCAAAACGGCTTAGTAGTAGTCGAAGCGCAAGTGCTTTACCGTCCATCCTTTGTTGATGAGTTGTTTCAAGGAATCGATTCCGATTTTGAGGTGCTGTTGCGCAAATTCCTCGGTGACTTTTTGATCCGATTTTTCGGTTTTGATTCCGTCCGGAAGCATCGGCTGGTCGGAAACCATCAGCAGCGCGCCGGTAGGAATGCGGTTGTAAAACCCGACGGAGAAGAGCGTTGCGGTCTCCATATCTACCGCCGTCGTTCTGATTTTCCTCAGGTAATTCTTGAAATCTTCGTCGTGCTCCCAAACGCGACGGTTGGTGGTATAGACGGTGCCGGTCCAGTATTCCCGTTCGTAGTCGCGAATGGTGGTGGAAATGGCTTTCTGCAAGTTAAAAGCTGGCAGGGCAGGAACTTCCGGCGGAAAATAGTCGTTGGACGTTCCTTCGCCGCGTATGGCCGCAATCGGCAAAATGAGTTCCCCTAAGCCGATGTAGTCTTTCAAACTACCGGTCTTTCCAAGAAAGAGAACGGCTTTCGGCATAACGGCAGTGAGCAAATCAATGATTGTGGCCGCCATCGGACTTCCCATTTGGAAATTCACGATGGTGATGTTGTCTTTCGTGGCACTTTGCATTGGACGATCTAAACCACGCACTTCCGTCCCCATCAGTTCGGCAAAATTGGTTACGTAGTTCTTAAAATTAGTTAAAAGCACGTATTTCCCGAATTCTTCTACCTTTACGCCGGTGTAGCGAGGAAGCCAATTTTCTACTATTTCTTGCTTGCTGTTCATCATTTTCTGTTTTTTGTGAAAACGGTGGCAAAAATACGAGTAATTCAAAAAATCATAGTGAATTAAAGTGTATCTTTGCAAACTTTTTTTACAAATATGGATATTACAATACATTCTGAAGACGAACTGTTTTCTGCTGGCCGAAAGTTGATTGCTGAATTTCCCGACCAGCGCGTTTTTTGTTTTTATGGCGAGATGGGTGCCGGCAAAACGACTTTCATTAAGGAAATCTGCCGCGGGCTCGGTGTCACCGATACAACCTCCAGTCCCACTTTTGCTATCGTGAACGAATACCTTGATTCTCAGGAGGATTCCATCTATCATTTTGATTTTTATAGAATTGAAAAGTTGGCCGATGCTTACGAGATTGGTGTGGAGGACTATCTGTATAGCGGAAATTACTGCTTCATTGAATGGGCAGAAAACATTGCTCCTTTGATTCAACCCGATTTCGTCAAGGTTTATATTAAAGTAGAAGAGGGTTGTACACGGCACATTTTTACCGAATAATAGTCGTACTTAGTTGATTGATAATGGGTTTGGACGATTTTGCATTGGATACGCAGCGGGAAGAAGTTGGAACGGAAACCGACCAACGGAACTTCGTCGTTGGCTTCCTGAAACGTAATTCCCTGACTGATCATAAAAAAATTGTCATTCTTCCTTCTTTGATCAAAAGGTTAGTGGAAGGAAATATTCCGACTATGGTGGAACGTAATTTGGGAAAAGGTGGGGACTTTATCGATTTGGATTATGCCGATGTCGGTGCCATCATTGAAGAGTCCGCTGAACGTATCTGTCAGAAATCCAATATTCTAATTCAACTTTCACCATTCACAAAAGAAGATTTGTCTCGGTTGCCTGCGGGGCAAATTATCATTTCGCCTTTCCCCGTTGCTGAGGTGGATAAAGAAATCCTCTTTTTTTTGCAACTGAAAAAGATAACCGCCATTTCACTTCATCTTGTTCCGAATGCGCAAGGAGACTGTTTTTTACAAGACATCTTGCAAACCAAAGATAATCCGCTGGTAGCATCGGCCGCTTTGTGCAATTTATTGGCTACCACTATTATATCGTTAGTTTATAACGCGAATGTTCGTTATGCCGTGCAGACGAATCCGATGTTGCTGAAAGCCATTTTTTGTTATAAAGGAATTCTGACTAATGCCGAAATTGCCCAACGTTGCAATGTCCCTTTTTCGGATTTGCTTATGCTTTGCTGGGACTGGAATTGAAGTAGGAAGTAAGAAGTAAGAAGTAAGAAGTAAGAAGTAAGAAGTGGGGGGTGTTAAGTATCCTTCTCTTTTATAGGTAGAGAAGGAAGATGGCGGGTTGTTTGTGCAGGTCCATCGGCTGCTTGCGCCATTGTGCTATCGTTTTAGTTTTAATGAACTCTTCTTCCGTGGTGAGGTTCGCTGCAACGCAAAGGCGTAAATTGGGTGAACAAATCGAAAGTATTGAGTTGAAAATGTGATTGTTACGGTACGGCGTCTCAATGAAAATCTGTGTTTGTTTCCGTTTGAGAATGTCATTTTCCAACTGATGCAATTTGCGCTCGCGGTCGGGTTGTTCGGCAGGCAGGTAGCCGTGAAAAGCAAAGTTTTGACCATTGAATCCTGAAGCCATCAATGCTAATATGATGGAACAAGGGCCGATGAGCGGAACGACTTGTATGCCAAGTCGGTGTGCTTCCGAAACGACAAGATTACCGGGGTCTGCTACGCAAGGGACACCCGCTTCCGAAAGAAGTCCGACGTTCTTTCCATCCAAACACGGTTGAAGAAATTCCTTGATGTTGAGGTCTTTGGAGTGCTTGTCCAAGTGAAAAAAGGTGAGCTCGTCAATGGGCTTTTGTATGCCGAGTTGTTTCAGAAAACGGCGTTCGGTCCGTACATCTTCCACGATGTAATAATCGATTTCGTTAATGATCTGGCTATTGAATGATGGAAAAACGGTTGAAAAATCATTTTCTCCAAGCGGGGATGGGATGAGATATAATTTGCTCATTTTTAATTATTTATTTTCAAAGACAATTTAAAATCCGATGCAGAAGCCGAGAATGCCGATGATAAGTCCAAAGGCAATGTTGACGACTTTCATCATCAAAAAACTTTTTCGTGAATAAGCGAGCAGTGGCAGTGCGCCGTGGCCGTCCTGAACGATGGAGCTTGCCAAAAGAATGCTGAAAGGCACGATTCCGGCCGCGTACAGATAAATCCAGATGAATTGAGGTTGCGATTCCGGGATGACTCCGAGCCCGACAGCAATGAACAGCATCATCCACATCATCCAGTGATTCTGGGCGATAAGTGATTCTAAGTCAATGAAATGATTCAAAATCGCTAATGCAGCCAAAACCCCGAATGTCCATAGCAAAACGGAAATGAAATGGTGTTTGATGACGTGTTCCCACAGATGTTCCTGCAAGAAATGTTCGGAACAGAAGGAGACGATGCCGAGCGTGAGTAGCGCTAAAATTCCGAAAACGATGTTTTCACCGTGAAGATGGTGATGTTCGGTATCGTGGTGACATCCGTCGGCTTGGCAAATTTCGGCTCCGTGCTCGTGGCAGTGACTGTCTGGACAATCACAAGCCATTGTAACTTCCTTTTGGCCAAATTGTTGAAGGTTGGGCATAGAACCGTGTTCGTGAGAAATCGCTCCCGTTGCAAGCGCCGTCAGGTAGAGAACGAGCCCGAAAATCAAAATGGCGCGGGCAAAGGATATTTTTTTGATGTTGTTAAAAGAAAGTTGCGCTTTCCCGTGCTCGTGAGTATGCTCCTTGTGAACTTGGAGCGTGTGTAAATCGTTGGAATAGAATGATCTGTTCTTGAATAAGAGATGCGTGATGAATCCTGCTACGATGGCTGTGGCGAACAATGATGAGAACAGCAGCGGCGTAGTTTTAGGACTGATTGCGAACAGTAAGAACGCAGAATCACCAAACGTGCTAATCATCCCGGCGACGAGTGCTCCGAAAGAGAGGAGCCGGTGCGTGTATAAGGATACGATGGTAAAGCCACCGATGCAACCGGGGATGAGCCCCAACAAAGACGAAACGATGATTTGCAAGAGGGGGCGGTGTCGTATTTTTTCTAATAAATGGCCTGATGAACTGACATTTATGAATTCGATAAGGAGCATCATCACCATCACTAAGCAGGTGATTCCGACGGTGCTCGAAAGGATTTCAATGAATTGGTGCAGCATTATTTATCGTTTTATGTAGCTTTTTTCAAATTCGGTGCGGCTGAGGATGGAGCGTCCGAGCGTGACTTCATCGGCGTACTCCAGTTCGTCCCCGATTCCTATGCCGCGGGCTATGGTCGTGATGGCGGGTACTTTTCCTTGTATGTTTCTGTAAATGTAGAAGTTGGTGGTGTCGCCATCTACCGTTGCGGGCAGTGCCAACACGACTTCGCCGACATTCCCTGCGTCCACTCTTTCAAAAAGACTGTCTAGGTTAAGATTCTGTGGGCCAATACCTTCCATCGGGGCGATGACGCCACCCAAAACGTGATAGACGCCGTTATACTGGTTCGTACTTTCAATGGCAACGACATCGCGAATGTCGCGTACAACGCAGATTATCTGTTTGTTGCGTTTAGGATTGGCGCAGATTTCACACAATTCCGTATCGGATAGGTTGTGACATTCTTTGCAGTAGCACACTTTGTCCTTCAAGGCGATGATGGCATCTGCAAGTAACTGTACTTCATTGCGTTCCATCTTGAGAATATGGAGTGCGAGCCGGAGTGCGGTGCGCTTTCCGATTCCGGGAAGTTTGGATATTTCGACAATGGCGTCGTCTAACTGTTTCGAAAAAGAGATTTCCAAAGTGCTGGTTATGATTAAATGGGTTATTCCTCGTCACCCCGTGCGGCGGCGCGACGTTGATCTTTCTCTTTGATGCTATCGCGTTTGTCAAACATTTTCTTGCCTCGTGCAAGAGCAATGTCCAATTTCGCATAGCCGTTTTCGTTAATCCACATTTTCGTGGGAATAATCGTCATACCCCTATCGTTGAGTTTCGATTCTATCTTCTTGAGTTCCTTTTTGTTAAGAAGAAGTTTTCGGTCACGTTTGGGCTCGTGGTTGTTGTAACTTCCGTGAACGTACTCACTGATATGGATGTCGTGAGCCCACAGTTCCCCGTTGATGAAGGTGCAATACGAGTCGGTCAGATTCACTTTTCCGGTACGTATCGATTTGATTTCGGTTCCCGAAAGGACGATTCCTGCTGAGTAGGTGGTTATGAGGTAGTACTCAAATTCCGCCTTCCGGTTTTTTATATTGATGTTGGTGTCTATTTTCTTTTTCATTGTTATCGTTGCTGATTAACAATTGGTTAGAACGGAAATCCTCCAAGGCCGGTGCTGTCCGAATCATTGTTGAAGGAGGCGGGCAGCGTAATGGTAGAGGATGATGAATCTTCTATGTTTGGTGAAAGTCCGGCACTGGCGGAGTCTAACATAATATCGTTTTCTATGACGTCGGCAAATTTTGTGAACTGGGCGTCGAAGCGAACCCGGACGTCGGCTGTACTTCCGTGACGGTTTTTCGCGATTTGGATTTCAGCTTTCCCTTGCGATGGTGTTCCGTCTGCAAAAGTTTCAAGTTTGTAATACTCAGGACGATAGATGAACATAACTTGGTCCGCATCTTGCTCGATAGAACCGGATTCACGAAGGTCGGACAGTTGGGGACGCTTGTCGCCGCCACGTTGTTCCACTTGTCGTGACAACTGGGAAAGAGCAATCACTGGCACATTCAAATCCTTGGCTAACGCCTTGAGTGAGCGGGAGATTAAGCTGATTTCTTGTTCGCGGTTTCCGTTGCGGCCTTTGTCTCCTTCATTGGAGGCCTGCATCAACTGAAGGTAGTCGATGATGATGAGGTCGATGTCGTATTTGTGTTTCAGACGGCGGCACTTGGCACGAAGGTCGAAGATGGAAAGTCCTGGCGTGTCGTCAATGATAAGTTTGTCAGTTTTAAGTACTTGCATAACACTCATCAACTGTTCCCACTCGACGCCGTCCAAGCGTGCTTTGGAGATTTTGTCGGAAGAGATACCGGACTCGATAGCGAAAAGGCGGTGTGCCAACTGTGAGGCGGACATTTCCAGGGAGAAAAGGGCAACACTTTTTTTGAAGTCGATGGCGGCATTACGAGCGACGGAAAGTACGAAAGAGGTTTTACCCATACCCGGACGTGCAGCGAGAATGATGAGGTCGGAGTTCTGCCAACCGCCGATTTTTTCGTCGATGGCCATAATGCCGGTGGGTACGCCGTTGAAACCGGAGTCCATCTTCTGAATCTGCACGATTTCTTCCAAGGCCTGATCTACAACCGTTTTCAGTTCCTTGCTCTCGCGGCTGAAGTTGCCATCTACAATATTGAAAAGGTCCGATTCGGCGGTGTCCAAAAGTTCGAGAACGTCTTTGGGGTCGTCGTAAGCTTTTTTGCTGATGTCACCGCAGATGGAAATGAGCTGGCGTAGGACGTAGCGCTCGCGGACGATGCGGGCGTGGTACTCGATGTTTGCAGAAGAAGCCACATTGTTCGTCAGTGAAGCCAAATAGGAGAGTCCTCCAGCTGTTTCCAACTTTTTCTCTTTACGCAGCCAGTCCGAAACGGTCAGCAAATCAATGGGTTGATTGGCTTGAAAAAGCATCTGAGCGGCACGGTAAATCTCCTGGTGCTGTTCTTTGTAAAACATATCCGGCAAGAGTGCATTGACCACATTTGTAATGGCATCTTTGTCCAACATCAGTGCTCCTAAAACGGCTTGTTCGAATTCAATTGCCTGTGGTGGAATTTTTCCCACATTCCCTAATGCGGATTCAATAGTTTGGTACGAAAATCGGGTGCCGGTTCTTGTTTCAGTTTTTTGCTCTTCTGCCATTGCGTAAATGATTAGTGGGTTGATTATCAACCTGTTGTAGTAAAGATAAATCTGTTACGATTGATGTTGCAAAGATACAACGAAAAACAGTATTTGAAGTGCCGAAAGGGTGTTTTTTGCGGCGTTTTTTCAACTAAATGCCGTCTCCTTGTATCAATTCTTTACGACTTTTATCAACATTTTATCAACATTTTTCCCCTCTTTATGGATGATTTCTAAAAAATAAATGCCAGCAGAAAAGCGACTCATTTCAATTTTTTCAGTGGGATTTTTCATCCAAAAATCAGAAAGAATTTTTCCGGAAGCTTCAATCAGCCTAATTTCGCAATAATGTGAAAATGTTTCTTTGGTACTGATAATTAATGTTTTAGAAACCGGATTGGGAAATACAGAAACGAAATTGTCCATCGGGATTGTTACTCCATTGGTCTCGTTTGAAAGAAGATGCAGGATTAGTATGCTGTCGCATCCGTCCGTGGCCATCCGTCTGAAGGTGACTTGCAACGGCAGTTCGGTCCCGGATAGAAACATCGTGTCGGCTAAGGGGTAATAGTAGGGGAATTCGGTTTCTGCTATTACGATGGTGTCGTGGATTACGTACGAAGGAAGCACGTTCAGCCGAATCACGACTAAACTATCTGTCCCATAGTGATTTGTAAGATGTAATGTGTCCGTTCCCGCGTCGTTGAAAGTCACGTCGTACCAATGAAATGGCAGCTCGTCTTGACAAATCGTCTGTTCCAAAAATGAGATATCGACCTCTCTCACAATAAGTTCAAGATGTATCGTGATGATGCAGCCGCCGAATGATAATTGTCGCACGGTATCCGAACCTGCCTCGTAAAAAGTTTTTCCATACCACTCGTATGGAAGTTGGTTCGGCGTGACGTATTGGGTTTCGTAAATGTCATTTTCTTGTTCGATGACTCGCATAACAATAACGCTATCAAGTTGATAACGAGATAGTAATGTGGTTGTTTTTTGACTGGAATTTTCAAAGAGGGTGTTGTTCCAGACGATAGGGAAGTCGTAATCGCACACGACGCTGTCCAAGAAAGTGGTGTCAGGCCGTTGCGGATGGAACGGAAGTCCTGTAATGGTGATGTTGTCGAAGCGGGCGCTTCCGTTCCAATAGGTTCCTCCATCCAACGTGATTCTTAAAAAGATGGAATCTCGCCATTCTATTGGTTCAACATTTTGTAAATCAATATTTTGTAATACATAGTAACCGACGCGTTCTTCAGTAATCGTGTCGCTGGCGGGGAAATAGTTCTGTCCGTCCAAACTCCATTCCCAGAAATATTGACGCATTCCGGAACTTGTGGCACGGACGGCGTACTGTAATTCTATGGCACGGTAGCCGATGGTGGAAAATTTCAGTACCATTTTTTTACCATTGTTATAATACCCCAAGGCGCTAAGTGCATTTCCGTAGATGGCGGAATCTCCGCGCGGATCGCCCAAGTAGGCGCCCCAATCTTCTTGAACTTCAAGGTCGTAGGTCCAATTGCTCGCTCCGCAACTTCCATTAAAAAGCAAGTCGCTTTCGTCGTGCTTCACGCCATAGTTCGCCGTGATGGTCCGTGCGCCGTTCGTCCCGAATGTCCCGTTGTCATAAAGTTCGTCAAATGTCCAAGCAGCAAGGACTTCACGTCCATCGGGCTCTTCACACTCATTGATGATTAAAAACAAGTTGTGCAGACGGTTACATCTCCCATTTACAAACTGAAATTCGTAGATGTCGCTTTCGGTGCCGATTCCAAAAGTTGTATCGGCATATTCGTAATAGTAAGGAAGGTCTTGCTCGCAGATGGTGATTTCTTCGTAAGTTTCTGATAATGAATTGACAGAAAGGGTGAGAGACAGAATGCTGTCGCATCCGGACGAAGAGGGGAGCGTAAACTCGTATCTTCCTAACGAATGAGTCTCTTCGTCAAAAATGGTGTCTCCGGGAGCATAGTAGAAGGGAAGCTCTGTTTCACAAATAGAAAGCGTATCATACTGATAACAAGTTTCTTCTGGAATGGGTGTGAGCGGACATCCCGTATTCTCAAAGGTGAAAAAAGTGCCGTTAAATTGTGTCACGTCGGCTGTTGTGGCGGCGTAAAGTTCGTTCAACTCGTGGTCGTAGATTTTGAAACTGTTTTGTCCGTCCGCACTTCCGGGAATCCAAACGCAGTGGATGGTTTCCGGTGGAAGTTGCAATTCAAAAACGTTCAGCCATCCTTCTCCGCACGGCAACTTGCTGAATGCAAGCAGGTTGCTCTCTTCGTCCTGGAACTCAATGTGGGCATTTCCGTCCCAGCCGTCGGAATAGACATCAAACATCTCCACGGTGACGGGACAGTATTGTCCGATGAACGCCTTCGCTTTGGCCGCCAGTCCGTTACCCGCCTCTGTGACGGCAAAAATGCGGTATTCGTATTTCCGATTGGCGGGAATGGTGTTGTCCACCCACGTTTGCCACTCGCCCGCGGCTGGATTGGAAATGGTGTGGACAGTGTTCCCGTTTCTTTGGATGATGATGGCCGTGAGTGTAACAGTTTGGTTGCTAATGTCAGATGTGGGATTCCGCCACGTCAAAGTCGCTCGGAGGCGTCCGGCGGTGTCGGGCGAAATGGAAAAGTCTTGCGGGGCGCGTACGAGTCGGGGAGTGAAAACCGCTTGTACGGAATCTTCACCAAAGACCAATTCCGCCAATTCGGGGTAGTCGATGTACGGGTTTCGGTTGTGTTGAAAATCGCTGTAAATGATGTTGTTACGGTTTATTTCCTTGCTGCTGACGGTATCGTTACGGCTCCATTTCAGCATCATATCGGTGGCCCAGGGACGGAGTTGTGAGCGGACTGTCATCGCGTACGAATCGGCAAAATCTTCATCTTCAAACATATAGCACGTTGCGATGTAGAAAAAGCCGCGGGCAATGTCGCCTTTGTATTGGTCAACGGGTTCGTAGGCAATGCCGCAGTTGGACGTCATATCCTCGCCCACAAAGTAGTTGTAGCCGAGCCGAGCTCCGTTTTCAAACCAGCGGGTGGTCCAATCTTCATCGTCTGGAACTTCCCCGTAGGGATTGTTGTTGCGGCGTCCGTTCACCCAGCCATCCACCGGATAGATGTGGAAAATGTCTGACATCAGCGGGGTTTCGGAGTATCCCATCCAGCTTTGGCAGAAGGTATGTTCCTGCTGTGTTCCGCCGGTACATTCTCCGGAGCC
Source organism: Bacteroidales bacterium UBA1756 (assembly GCA_002314795.1). Taxonomy (GTDB): domain Bacteria; phylum Bacteroidota; class Bacteroidia; order Bacteroidales; family WCHB1-69; genus UBA1756. The sequence continues at coordinate 44,478 of DCHI01000019.1, forward strand.
GGAGATGTGTCCGTCTTCCCACGGGATGAAATTGCAGTTGCTGTAGATGTCCCAGACGTATCCGTCCGGACGAATGTCTGTTGTGCGAAAAGCGTGCCACAGTCCGCCAGGATAGTCGCCGCCATATATTAATATGGTATGTGGACGGATGATTCCCGAGAGTGCGGCTTGTAGTTCCCGCCCCGATTTTCCCTCGGCTGCGCTATAATAGTTGGCGGGAATTTGCCCCCACAGCACATCTCCGTAGAAGGAAAAAAGGCACAAGAAAAATACTAACGTGCTTGTTTTTAATCTGTTGAAAATATTTTTTAACATCCGTTTCCATCAGGATTGACGAGTGCAAATGTACTACCAAAAAGTAAATTTTGCTAATATTTTTCAAATTTATTTTGTGAGTGACTGCTGATTTGCGGAATTAAGTGTACCTTTGCAGCCCCGAAAGTAAAACATAGAGGCATATTATGGAAACAATTACATTGCAGTATGATGCTATGAATCAGGAGGCACAATCCCTGATTCAGTTGATTGAAGAATCAGGACTTTTTTTAATCCTAAAAGATGACGTCCCGAATGATTTGACAATCAAGGCCATCAACGAGGCCAAGGAAGGAAAAACTTTCAAAGCAAAAAAAGTTCAAGATATGATTAACTATCTGATATCTTGATATGTATACTTTAGAGTCAACGAATCAATTCAAAAAAGACTTTAAGTCACTATCTTCTCAGGATGCTGAAAAGGTAATTGTTGCATTGAATATTTTGGCCGAAACGGGGACTTTGCCGCGAATTCCATATCTTACGCATAAATTAAAGGGCGACTATGCTGGAAATTTTGAAGCCCATCTTCGCCCGAACTTGTTGCTGATATGGTATGAAATATGTGACAATACGATCAAATTAATCAGAGTCGGGAGTCATACGAAGTTGTTCAAACAATAGGTAACTTAAAATTTCAAGAATTAAGTGTACCTTTGCACCCGTTTTTTGGTAGAAAATGATGAAGCAGAAAATTTCCGGTTGGTTCATTGCAGTGGCGCTACTTGTAGTGCTTTCTCATACCGCCTTACCGCATCATCATCACGGAAATATCGTTTGTTTCAACCCCAAATGCATTGAAACCTGCTGCTGCCATCACGAGCATCAGCACGATCACGAGCAGACGGCTCCGTCGTGTCAGTGCCATCATCACCACCATTCTTCCGACGAATGCGTTTTGTCGGCTCCTTTTTTGCTCGGTAGTGATGCCCGTGATATTTGTCAAAAGATTGTTTCTGATAAAGACTTGTTCTGTTTTGATTTTGCGGAAGTTGTTTCTGAAATCATTCTCATTCAATTAGAATGTTCAGAAAATCACATCTTTAAGAATGACTCGCCGCCTGTCCCGACGGTTTACGCTCTTTCGTCGCGCGCTTTTAGGGCTCCACCCGCCATTTAATTTCTTTGTATTTCTTTTTTCGACAACTGCTTTTACTTGTAAAAGCGTCTGTTCGTTTGTCCATTTGTAATTTGGGCAAACTATTGGTATTTAGATTTTTATATTAGAATTATTTCAATGAAAAAAATAGTTTTTATCCTTTTCTCAGTTCTGTTTTTGTTCGGAATCGCTGCTTGCAAACACGATCATTCGCACGAGGAGGAGCACGACCATAGTGACTGCCATCATCACGACGCCGCTTTGCAGTTGGTTTCGTATGGTACTCATTTTGAAATTTATGCAGAAGCCACACCTTTCTCCGTTGGAGAAGAGAGCGAATTGCTGACGCACGTGACGAAACTTTCTGATTTTAAACCACTTTCAGACGGAAAAGTCGTCGCTAAGCTGTCGGTCGGTGGCAAGTCGGTTTCCGTTTCTGCTTCCGTTTCTGAAACGAATGGAATTTTTCATCTGCACCTGACGCCCACAGTAGCGGGTGAGGGTTCGCTGACCTTTTACGTTCAAACGGATAGTCTGAAAGATACGTTATGTATTCAACCCATCAAGGTTTTTGCAGATGAGCACGAAGCGGCTCACGATGCAGAAGAACACCAGATTAGCAGTGCGTCGGCCATTCAATTCACGAAGGAGAAATCCTGGCAGGTCGATTTCGCTACGGATTATCCTCACGTTCAATCGTTTGGACAAGTGATTCCTGTTGTAGCGCAAGTTCAGCCCGCCGTGGGTGATGAAGCAACCATTGTGGCAAAGGCTAATGGTATTTTAACATTTTCTTCGTCATCAATGGTGGAAGGTGCGTCCGTAACTAAAGGAACAACCGTCGCCACCATCGCTTTTGACGGTTTGCTGGATGATAATCTGACACTTCGTTTGGCAGAAGCCAAGAATAATTATGAGACAGCAAAGCAAAATTATGAAAGAGCGAAAGGCTTGGTGGACAACAAGATAGTTTCGCAGCAGGAGTTTCTTGCCTTGAAAGCCGCATACGAAAATGCCAAGTTGGTTTATGAGAATTTGCGTAATGGAACAAACGGCTCCCGCGTTTCTGTTACAACACCGCTGGGCGGTTATATTAAGCAAATTCTGGTTCAAAACGGCTCCTATGTTTCAGTTGGACAACCGATTATGGTTGTGTCTCAGAATCACAACCTGATATTGAAGGCCGAAGTTCCGCTACGCTTTGCGAATGTATTATCTTCTGTGACGGATGCGACGATTGAAAATCCTTCCACTCACGAAGTCAGTACGTTGTCGGAGTTGGGCGGAAGCGTCTTATCTCGTGGCAGTGTCGTTTCTGCTGACAATTTTATGCTTCCCGTCTCATTGGAAATCAACAAGTTGTCAGGATATACGCCTGGCGCTTTTACGAAAGTTTGGCTGCAAGCTTTTGGCTCGAATCAGGCCTTGGTCATTCCCAAAAAAGCGTTGATTGAAGAACAAGGGAATTACTACGTTTTTGTCCAGCTGACGCCGGAACAATTTGAAAAAAAGCAAGTTACTATTGGTGCGACGGATGGTATTTCTGTGGAAGTACTTTCCGGCTTGACCACGACGCAGCGTATTGTCACGAAAGGGGCTGTGCTTGTAAAACTGGCTAAGAGCTCCGGAGCCCTCGATCCACACGCCGGCCATATCCACTAACCTTACAAACCTTAAGAACTTTATAAACTTTACAAACTTTATGAACTTTATGAACTTTACAAAC
>DCHI01000019.1:47642-48367 GCA_002314795.1 Bacteroidales bacterium UBA1756
ACCCCTTGAATTATGTTATCAAAAATAATACGATTTTCACTTAACAACAAGTACGTCATCTTGTTATGTTCGCTCTTGTTGGTTGTCTTCGGGTTTCGGACGGCCTCGAAGATGGATATAGATGTTTTCCCCGATTTGACGGCTCCCACGGTCGTCGTGATGACGGACTGCCACGGTTTGGCCTCCGAGGAGGTGGAGCGTTTGGTGAGTTATCCGATTGAAACGGCTATGAACGGAGCTACTGGTGTTCGCCGTGTCCGGTCCACTTCCTCACAGGGCTTTTCGTTTGTGTGGGTGGAGTTTGACTGGGGCAGCGACGTCTTCAAGGCCCGTCAGGTTGTGAGCGAGAAACTCGTCACGCTGCAAGGCCAGATTCCGGACAAAGTGGGGCAGCCGTTGCTTGCTCCGCAGGCGAGTGTGATGGGGGAAATCTTTTTTGTCGGCTTGCGTGCTGATAGCACTTCGCTGATGGAGTTGCGTGACCTCGCCGAATGGCAGATTCAACCACTGATTCTTGCAACCAATGGCGTCGCAAATGTCACCATTATTGGTGGCGATTACAAGCAGTATCAAGTAGTTGCGGACCCGTACAAGATGAAGGCGTACCACGTCACGATGGACGAACTTCGGGAGGCCTGCTCTTCAATGAGTGACAATTCCTCTGGTGGCGTGCTCCGTGAGTTCGGGAATGAGTATGCTGTTCGTGGGATGGCTCGCACGTCGCG
>DCHI01000019.1:48378-52117 GCA_002314795.1 Bacteroidales bacterium UBA1756
GGTTCGCACGTCGCGTCCGGAGGAATTGGAACGCACCTTGGTAAAAACGGTTGCTGGACAACCTGTTTGCGTGGGTGATGTCGCGGATGTGCGGGTGGCGGCAGCTACCAAGTATGGCTACGGTAGCGAAAACGGTGAGCCGGCAGTTGTTTTGTCAATCACTAAACAGCCATCCGCCAATACGCTCGATGTAACGGAACAGATTGAACAGAAACTGGCTGATTTTCAAAAGACGCTTCCCACGGACGTGCAGGTGGATACCCACATCTTTCGTCAAGCGGACTTCATCCAGACATCCGTCAGCAATGTGGAACGCGCTCTGATTGAAGGCAGTATCCTCGTAGTAATCATTCTGCTGCTTTTCCTTGGAAATTTCAGAACGACCATCATTTCCTTGTTGGCGATTCCGATGTCGTTGTTGGCGACCGTCATCGCTTTGAAGTGGTTAGGACTGAATATCAATACGATGAGTTTGGGCGGTATGGCCATTGCGGTGGGTTCATTGGTGGATGATGCCATTATTGATGTTGAAAATGTGTATAAACGACTTCGTCAAAACCGCTTGTTGCCCGAATCGGAGCGGAAAAGTGCTTTTGATGTTGTTTTTAATGCATCTTCCGAAATCCGTATGTCCATTTTGAATGCCACCTTGATTATTATGGTCTCTTTCTTGCCGCTTTTCTTCCTTTCTGGAATGGAAGGCCGTATGTTGAAACCGCTCGGCATTTCTTTCCTCGTTTCCCTTTTTATGTCGTTGATTGTGGCTATGACACTTACGCCATTGCTTTCTAAAATGCTGTTAACCAATGAGAAATTCTTGATAAAGAATGAAAAGGATAAATGGTTGACCGCATTTTTGCAACGTCATTATCGTCGTTCGTTGGAGTGGGCTCTTGCGCATAAGAAGACGGTTCTTGCTTCCGTCGCAGCGCTATTTTTAGTGGCAGTAGGACTTTTCTTCACGTTGGGTAGGAGTTTTCTTCCCGAATTTAATGAGGGTTCGTTGACTCTTTCGGTGGTGACGCAGCCAGGCACTTCGTTGGATGAAAATAACGAAATTGGAAATTTGGTAGAGAAAACCTTGTTGTCGATTCCGGAAGTCACCAGTACCTGCCGTCGCACGGGCCGCGGCGAGTTGGATGAACACTCACAGACTTCCAACAGCGCTGAAATCGAGGTGAATTTCCAGTTGAAAGAACGTTCCAAGGAGGCGTTTGTCGAAGATGTGCGTGATAAGTTGGCAGCTATTCCGGGCATTGCCGCTACGGTCGGCCAGCCGCTCGGGCACCGCATTGACCATATGATTTCCGGTACCCGTGCCAATATCGCTATTAAGGTTTTTGGAAATGACTTGAATGAGTTGTATACTGTTGGAAATCAGGTTAAAAACGCAATTTCTGATGTGGAGGGTTTGGTGGACGTGAACGTGGAACAATTGGTAGATGTTCCGCAGATGCAGATTCAGGCCGACCGCGATAAGCTCGCTCGCTACGGGATTTCCATTGACGAGTTCAATGAGTTTGTGGATCTTGCTTTGGGTAATGAAAAACTTTGTGATATCTATAAAGGGGCACGCCGTTATGATTTGGTGCTCAAACTGGACTCTTCTTATACGCAAAGTGCTGAAGGATTGAAGAATGTGTTGCTTGATGCCGGCGACGGACGGAAAGTGCCGTTGTCGCAAGTGGCCGAAATCGTTTCTACTTCCGGCCCGGGTTCCATCAATCGGGAAAATGGCCAACGGAAACTTGTAGTTTCTGCCAATGTTTCCGGAAGGGATTTGCATAGTGTGGTGATGGATATTCAACAGAATGTAGATGAGAATGTTACATTGCCAGAAGGTGCTCGCATTGAGTATGGAGGCCAGTTTGAAAGTGCCGAGGCCGCATCGCGTATGCTGCTGTTGACTTCCTGCTTCGCTTTCGTTATTATTCTGCTCCTTTTGTTCCGTGAGTTCAAGAATTTCAAGTTAGCAGCTGTGATTTTGTTGAATCTTCCGCTTTCACTTATCGGTGGCGTTTTCGCACTTCGTTGCACCTCTGGTGTGTTGAGCATTCCCGCCATTATTGGTTTTATTTCTCTTTTTGGAATTGCAACGCGAAATGGTATTTTGTTGGTTTCTAATTATTTGCATTTGCAAAAAAGTGGAATACCGCTTTCAGAAACCGTTCGTCAAGGTTCTTCCGATCGTCTGAATGCCATTTTGATGACGGCCATTACGGGGGCGCTCGCTCTTATTCCGATGGCGGTAAATGGCGATATGCCTGGAAACGAAATTCAAACTCCCCTCGCCATTGTGATTATCGGCGGGCTATTTACTTCTACCATTTTGAATATCTACGTGGTTCCCATCGTCTATTCGCTTCTTTATAAAAAAAGATATTGAATCATTATAAATCAGATAATTATGAAAAAATATAGATGGATATTTTATTTGTGTCTTTTCTCCGTTTCTCTTTCTGCACAGGATCTTCAGTCGGTGTGGAGCAACGTGGAAAGCAATAATTTGACGCTGAAGGCCGCTCGCCAGCAGGCCGAAGCAGCCCGCATTGGAACTCGTGTCGGACTTGCCCCCGACAACCCCGAGGTGGAATTTGCGTATCTGTGGGGAAGTCCCGACGCAATCGGTAACCGCATTGATTTCAGTGTGAAACAATCGTTCTATTTCCCAACCACTTACGTCTATCAGGGGCGCATTGCCCGCTTGCAAAGCCAGCACATCGATTTCGCTTACCAAAATCAGTGCCGTGAAATGTTCCTTTCAGTTGCAAATATCTATTATGATATTGTTTATCAAAATGTTAGAATAAAAGATATGGAACATTGCCTCCAGTATCTTTCGGATATTTCAGCGGCTTATAAGCAAAAGTTGGAGACAGGAACCATCAACGTTTTTGAATATAACAAAGTGAAATTGGCGGAACTGAATTTACAGCAGGAAAAGTCTCACGCGGAGGCAGAACGGACGTCTTTATTATTGCAACTCAGACAGTTGAATGGTGATATAGAAGTGAATGTCGCTGTCGCGCAATTCCCGGAGTGGACGCTTCCCGCGGATTTTGATACGTGGTACGCTTCTTTGCAACTTCCGGCTTTGAGTATGGTTGACAAGGAGGCAGAAATCAATCAGCAGCAAACGAAGTTGGCAAAATCGATGTGGGCTCCTCAGTTTTTTGCCGGTTATATGCGTGAACAAGTTCCATACGAAACTTTTCAGGGCGTGAAAGTCGGGTTGACGATTCCGCTCTGGCGCGATGCCAATACGGTGAAACAGATGAAGTTACAAAATTCTGCAGTCCAACTTTTGGCTGCTGATGAACGTTTCAAAACGTACAGCCGTCTCAAGTCGCATTATGTGATGGTGCAGTCGTTGCAGCAGCAGATTGCGGACTATGCAGCCCTTTTGTCCTCCGTTGATGCGTTGGCCTTGCTCCGCCAGGCACTCGATGCAGGACAGATTTCTTTGGTCGATTATCTCTTCGAATCTTCGATTTACCACGAAAGCCACGAGCGTTTTGCCGAACTCGAGCACGATGCTGCGATGGAGTATGTGGAGCTACTATTTTTCCCAAAATAGATTTTTTTGGCTATTTCAATATCTTTTTAAAAATGACACTTTTGCTACTTTTTACTCAAATAATGACAAATTTATCTTATTAATTGTCATTTTTAATTATTTAAAAATCAATAGTTTGCACTTGACTTTCCTTCTTGAATGTTGTATATTTGCGAAACAAAA
>DCHI01000054.1 GCA_002314795.1 Bacteroidales bacterium UBA1756
ATTTCGAATCTGGGCAACAAGAGTTCTAAAAGATTATCTATTGAAAGGATACGTTATTTCTCAAAGGGTGGACAGAATTGAAAATCAAGTTTATACGTTGACACATCAGTTACAAACACTTCTCCAGATCGCCCTTCCACATTGCTCGCAAAAAAATCAATAGAATGTAGAATGAAAATGAAATTCAACTATTTTGCAGGCATCAGGATTTTCCAGTTTACTATTTACACCCTTATTTCAGGCAATTTTATAAAACCGTGATGGTACCGGTGCGTATGAACTCTGTTCCGTTGTAGTTGGTGTATCTGATGCGGTAGGCATAAACGCAGTTGTTGAATACCTTTCCTTTGTAATCCCCATACCATTTGAAATGCTTGTCATTGCTTTCAAAGATAGCCTGGCCCCATCGGTTATAGATGATAATTTCAAAGTCATTGATTTGTCGTTCAGAATACTGCGGGATATAGAAGTAGTCATTGATTCCATTCGGGTTAGTGGGGGTGATGGTATTGGGCAGATACAGTTCGAACTCACATACGGGTATGAAGATTTGGTTGGTGGAGACACATCCTCCCTGACTGGCTGTGACAGAATAGGTTCCGGAATGCAATACCGTGATTTGTTGGGTGATTTCCCCTGTGCTCCACGTGATGTTTGTCATATCGGTTTGTGCGAGCAGGTCGGCGGAGAAGTCGGCGCACGGGTCGTCGGTAAGCATAACAATCTGGAGGGAATTATCAATGCTGTGTACGGTCATCACCACGATGCTGTCCGCCCCGTTGGATGCGGGGAACACAACAGACTGCGTGCCATCCTCAGTGAAGGTCATCGCATTCCATACAAACGGCAAGTCGTCGGAGCAAAGCGTGGTGTCGGCTTCTATAGTCACGTTAAACAGCACATTCAGGTGCAGGATGAGGGTGCTGTCGCAACCAGCGGCGGTGACGGAATGGTAGTAGTAGTCTCCAGGCTCGTTGTGAACGGTACCGTTGAAGATATAGGGTAGTTCGTTCTCAAGCACGGTGACATCCATATCCACATACACGTTGGGGGTGACTGTGAGCGAGAGTGTCAGGATGCTGTCGCAACCATATTCCGATGTATAGGCGAATTCCACGGTGGAAGATTCCGGGGTGCCTTCCTCGAAGGTGTAGTTAAGGTAGGTATAGGGGAGATCGCTTTCGCAGATGGTGAGCGAGTCAGTGAGGTGGTAGGTCGGATGGATGGTGAGGTGCAGCGTGACAATGGAATCACAGCCATACATATCGGTCAGAATTTGGGTGTAGTCGCCAGACTCATCATAGGTGTTCCCGTTCCATTCGTAACTGTCGCAGGCGATTTCTGTGATTTCGGTACTGTCTGTGAAATGTACAGCAACGGTCATCGTCACGGTGCTGTCGCAACCGCTGACAGATTGCAGCACAACGGTTTGTGTGCCTTCCTCAAGGAATGTCAATCCATTCCATATCATAGGCATATTGCTTTCGCATACAATGCTATCCACGTTCACATTGTAGGTGGGTGGCACGGTCAGATTCATCACTACGGTGCTGTCTACACCATTGGAGGCGGTGAGCACCACATTCTGTGTGCTTGCTTCTGTAAAGGTGACTCCGTTCCACGTTATGGGCATCTCATTGTCGCAGACCGCGCTGTCGGCTTCGGTCGTCACATTATAGAGCACCGCTACATTCACGGTAAGGATGCTGTCGCAGCCGTTGGCATTTGTGAGGTGCTGGATGTATGTGCCTTCTTCGGTGTATGTTTCCCCGTTGACCGTCAGCGGCAGGTTGTTTTCAATAACGGTGAAGTCTGATGTGCCGTAGGTGGTGGGGATGACGATCAATGTCATCACTATGGTGCTGTCCACGCCGTTGGCAGCTGTGAGTACAGCAGACTGCGTGCCCGCACCAGTGAAGGAGATGTCGTTCCAAACAAGAGGAAGTTGGCTTTCGCAGAGGGTGCTGTCAACTTCGTCCGTTACGTTGTAAAGCACGATTACATTCACGGTAAGAATGCTGTCACAACCGTTGGCATTGGTGATATGTTGCGTGTATTGGCCTTCATTGGCAATGGCCTCGCCATTCAATGTCAGCGGTAGGTCGTTTTCAAGCACGGTGGTGTCTATTGTGCCGTAAGTGGTGGAAATTACATTCAATGTCATCACTACGGTGCTGTCCACACCCGTGGAGGCAGTGAGTACAGCATTTTGCGTGCCGGCTTCGGTGAAAGTGATTCCGTTCCACGTCAGGGGCATCTCATTGTCGCAGACCACGCTGTCGGCTTCGGTCGTCACATTATAGAGCACCGTTACATTCACGGTCAGAATACTGTCGCAGCCATTGGCATTGGTGAGGTGCTGGGTGTACGTGCCTTCTTCGGTGTAAGTCTCCCCGTTGACCGTCAGTGGCAGGTTGTTTTCAATAACGGTAAAGTCTGATGTGCCGTAGGTGGTGGGAATGACAGTGAGGGTCATCGCTATGGTGCTGTCTACGCCAGTGGAGGCGGTCAGTGTCGTACTTTGTGTTCCTGCCTCGGTGAAAGTCACTCCCTCCCAGACGACGGGCAGTTCGCTTTCGCAAACAGTGCTATCCACTTCGGTGGTGATGTTGTAGAGTATGGTCACGGTGATGGAGAGGATGCTGTCGCAGCCGTCGGCATTTAGCAGGTTCTGAGTGTATTGGCCTTCACCGGCAATGGCCTCGCCATTCAATGTCAGCGGTAGGTTGTTTTCAAGTACGGTGGTGTCTAATGTGCCGTAGGTGGTGGGAATCACATTCAATGTCATCACCACTGTGCTGTCCACTCCGTTGGCGGCAGTGAGTACAGCGTTTTGCGTGCCGGCTTCGGTGAAAGTCACCCCGTTCCAGATGAGGGGAAATTGGCTTTCGCAGATGGTGCTGTCGGCTTCAGCCGTTACGTTGTAAAGCACGGTTGCATTCACGGTAAGGATGCTGTCGCAGCCGTCGGCATTTAGTAGGTTTTGCGTGTATTGGCCTTCATTGGCAATGGTATCGCCATTCAGTGTCAGTGGCAGGTTGTTTTCAAGCACGATTGTGTCTAATGTGCCGTAGGTGGTGGGGATGACGGTCAAAGTCATCACTATGGTGCTGTCCACGCCAGTGGAGGCGGTCAGTGTCGTACTTTGTGTTCCTGCCTCGGTGAAGGTTACACCATCCCAGACGACGGGCAGTTCGTTTTCGCAAACAGTGCTATCCACTTCGGTGGTGATGTTGTAGAGTATGGTCACGGTGATGGAGAGGATGCTGTCGCAGCCGTCGGCATTGGTCAGGTTTTGGGTGTAATTGCCTTCTGTCCAAATCGTGTCCCCGTTCAATATCAGCGGCAAGTCGTTTTCCAAAAAGGTGGTGTCCCACGTTCCATAGGTGGTGGAAATCACGGCAAGGGTCATTGTAACGGTACTGTCACAGCCACTAACAGATTGCAGTACAGTGGTTTGTGTGCTTGCTTCGGTGAAGAATACTCCGTTCCACTCAAAGGGAAGTTGGCTCTCGCAGAGGGTGCTGTCGTCGCTAACACTATAGGTGGGCGGCACGGAGAGTGTCATCACTACGGTGCTGTCTACACCGGTGGAGGCAGTGAGTACAGCGTTTTGCGTGCCGGCTTCGGTGAAGGTCACGCCGTTCCAGATGAAGGGCAGCTCGTTGTCGCAGGCAACGCTGTCGGCTTCGGTCGTCACATTGTAGAACACGGTCACATTCACTGTCAGAATACTGTCGCACTCGTTAGCATTGACAAGATGTTGGGTGTAACTACCGGTTTCGATGTATTCTTCTCCGTTCACGGTCAAGGGTAGGTCATTTTCAATAACGGTGGTGTCTATTGTTCCGAAGGTGGTGTCTATCACCAGCACGGTCATTATGACGGTGCTGTCCACGTTGTTGGATGCCGTCAAGGTGATACTCTGCGTGCCGGCTTCGGTGAAGGTTACGCCGTTCCATACGTAGGGAATGGCGCTGCTACAGATGGTTATTTCCACTTCGGTGGTTACATTGTTGAAAATGGTCACGTTGACGGAAAGAATGCTGTCGCATCCGTCAGCGTTGGTGAGGTGCTGGATGTACTCGCCTGATTCATATAAAGTGTCTCCGTTCAGAATCAGCGGCAGGTCGTTTTCAAGCACGGTGGTGTCTATTGTGCCGTAAGTGGTGGGGATTGTGTGAAGGTTCATAGTCACAATACTGTCAGTGGCATTGGAGGCTATGAGGGTGGCCACCTGAGTGCCCGCTTCGGTAAAGGTGACGTTGTTCCAGATGATGGGAAGTTCGCTTTCACAGAGGGTACTGTCCTGCGTTACCTCTGTATTATAAAGTACCGTCAGGTTGATGGTGAGCGTGCTGTCGCAGCCGTCGGTATTTAGCAGGTGCTGGGTGTAGGTGCCTGCACTGTTGTAGGCCGTTTCGTTAATTTCGTAGGGGAGAAGGTTTTCTATGATGGTCAGGGAGATTTCCCCATCAGTGAGCTCCAGAATATGCAAGGTCATAAAGACAACACTGTCGCAACCCCGTTCGGTTTGCAGTACGGCCTGTTGTGTTCCGGCATCTTCAAAAACGACCTCGTTCCATACAAAGGGGAGTTCATTCCGACAGAGGGTACTGTCCACACGGCTTGTGTCGGAATAATGTACGGTAAGATGGATGGTTACCACACTGTCGCAGCCCTTCTGGTTAGTGAAATTTTGTGTATAGTCACCTGAATATATGTATGATGAATCATTCCATACCAATATATCGCATACGGTGGAGTCGATATCAATTTGGTGGGTTTCAAGGGTGAAGATTGTTAGACTGACCACACTGTCGCATCCCATTTGTGAAAGGAGAGGTATATCGTAGCTGCCAGCTGAATCAAGCAAAGTGGCGTGATAGGAATAGGGAAATTCGTTGTCACAGATGATGATCGTGTCGAAAGTGTGATAGATGGGGAGTCTCACGATGGCAAGGACGGTGGTGCTGTCGCATCCTCTCATAGTAACATCTTGATGGTAGAACAAGTCATTGGTGTCCGACACATTGTCTACCACGAAACCATATCCTTCGTAGTGACTTTCGTTGGCACAGATGGTGTCGACAATCTGGATATAGCTGTAGTTTTGTGGATGAATTTCCATCTTCAAGGTGGTGTCTCCGCATCGGTTTTGGCCGGACACCTCTATGATGTATGATTCTGCATAGTTCTCGAACAGAAGGGTGATATGATAGTCGTCCGGTTGCTCCCAGATGGTGAGGCTGTCGGGTATAGACCAACTTATCCCCTGTAGTCCAGAAAGGGGGTCAAGGGTGTAGGTAAACATCTCTCCGAGACAGGGATACATTTCTCCTTCAATATCGGGGATGTTCTCCGTGTTCGGAGTGACGTGCAAGGTGAGATACACCATACTGTCGCATAGACCTGACGGGGTGGGGATGACGAGAGTGTCCTCGATGATGCCAGGTTCCGCTGTGTGAATGTTGAAGCCATATCCGGTATAAAGGTTGTTCTCGCAGATGGTGTCGGAGATGTAACGATGGTTGTTCATCACTTCCAACTCCAAAATGTAGGTGCTGTCGCAGTAGTGGTTTTCCAGCGGCACGATGCGTGTGTGGGTGAAATGTCCCGCCTCGTCGGGCAGGATTTCAAAACCATATTCAACATATAAGACACCTTGGCAAACTGTGTCGTAATAGGTGGCGGTAAGTCCGTCGATAATGTTGACGCGTGTGTGAAGGTTGGTGCAGAAGACACTTTCTCCATTGGAGATAAAGAGCGTTGCCGTAACGGTGTAGTTGCCGCCAGTCTCGTAGGAGTGAGTTGCGGCAATGTCGTTGATAATGGATGTTGAGTCACCGAAATCCCACAAGACACTGTCGCAGACGTAATTGACTTCGACACGGAAGTCGATGGGTTCGTATGGACAATAGAACTGATCAGCAGGGATGTCGGAATTCAACACATTGTTCACATATAGCTGTTCCCTTAGAGGAACTGCTTTTGAACCGGCGGCGTAACCGTAGGATTCGTGGTGCCCGAGTCCGTATACGTGAGCGATGAATCCCTCTTCACTGAATAGCCGGTGTGTGCCGGGAGTGATGATTTTTTTGACGAAAGCGAATTGCGGATTGCCTACCAATGATGTGAATTCGCCTCCTATCGGTGTGTTATCCAGCGTGATGTCATCAAGAGCGGAAAGAGGAACCACAATGTTTACATAATGGCTGGAAATGCCAGGCGACTGGAAGGTGGCGAATGTCAAGTCGCTCATCTTCTGTTCAACGGGCGGAATCCATATCATTGACGGATCGCTCATCTCCTGGCTGTTGCCTTGTACAGCACCAGCAATGTAGAGATAGACTCCGGCGGGGTTGGTGGTCTCCAAATAGCAGGAACCTTCGTTTCCCTGCAATTGGAATTCGTAGGTTTCTCCTGCTTGAATCGTGGAGAGCAGCACGTTATTTTTCTTAATCTCCGTGTTGTTGCGTAATGCGGTTACACGCACCACGTCAAAGTTCTGTCCTCTTGTGGTGGTGAGGGCAAATTCCCGTCCCCAGTATTTTACGCCGATGGCCTGTTCCACCAAGTGGTCTGTGTAGGAGTTTGTGGCGGGAACAAGGGCACAGACATTACCGTTGAAAACGGCTATCGGTTTATTATACAGCGATTTGATGACAGTTCCTGAAAGATCACCCATAGTACCTCCATATTGCGAAAGCCCCAAATAGGTCTGTCCGCGCTGGAGGGTGACAGAGAAGGTCTGGCGGGCGCTATGTCCGTTTTGTAGTGCTTTTGACGGGGTGATTTCCACCACGGTGTTGTCTTCCGTTGCCACAACGACAAACTCGGCATTCATCATCGGGATGTAGGTCTGTAATAGGTATTCATCTGCCAGTGCGTTGACGGGCAGAACGTCAGTGACATCAAAACTGTTGTTGTTGTAATTGGCGGCGTATACCGACACGCTATCGTTCGCTTCTACGAGGATGCCATAGTTGCCAGCGTTGTCTGCTTCGGGCGGGTATGCCTGTGCGGTGGGAATGGAGACGGTGGTCACGCTGTGGGCGCCCACGCTGAAAGGCACCTGCCATCCTGTGCGCGGGTTGCTCACTGTGCCGGAGCAGGCACGCTCTGCCGAAATCTGCACGGTAAGTGTGGGCGTGCGGAAATGGTTCTTCAAATAACTGAACCAGAATGTTTTGCCAATGGATGACGGCGTGCCTAAGGTGTCGGCTAAAGATATGGATGGAATGACGTGGATGGTGGCGGTGTCCACGCATTCGCCACCGTTGGAAGCCACCACGGTGTAGTTGGTGGAAATGAGCGGCATCACCTCCAACTCATTGGTGTCTTCGTTGGTGTGCGACCAGTAATAGTGCTGTGCCCCTGGAGTGGCTTGCAACAGAATGTAGTACCCTTGGCAGTTGTCTGCGGTCACTTCGGTGGCAGTGAGTGAGATGCTTACATTGTGGAACGAGTATTCATAGGCACCCTGGTCCACAATGTTGGCACAGGAGATGCGCGGATCTTCTTTCAAGTCAAGTTCCCAGCTCACATATTGGTTGTCGCCGGCATCGATGGCGGGCGAGTTCTCCATCAGTGAGTAGTCGCTGGTGATGTCCACAAACACATCGGGCGTGTCCTCCAACATATTGTGCGAACCCGTGGTGGTGCCGATGTAGTTCTGCGCGTGCCCAGGATTGTTGATAATAATGTTATTATATAGGTATAGATGATGGAGGGTGTCAACTTCATGCACCGCGGCTAATTCCGTTGTGTCTTCATCCTCTACAAACTGCTCGTATGCACCGATGTCGATGATTTCGGCCATTATGCGCGGATGTTCGGCAAGGTCAACATTCAAAGAATTGCAGGCATTTTCACCCGTGTTGATGGCAATGCTCCCAGGAAGTGGGAAGTAGTTGTAAATGTTATGGGTGAATATGGAGTCGTTATCCTCTAAAATATTGTTCGCGGGGGCATTGAGAACGTTGGTGTTAATGGCGAAAATGCAGTTGTTGATGACGATGTTGTTGCACAAATTCAACTCCACAGATGCATTTCTCGAGACAATATAGAAGGTGTCGGTTTCCGGTATGTTCATTTTGAATTCAAATGCACCCACATCAATGGTGTCGTCAATGATACGCTGTTCATTGGCAATGTCTTCCGCTAACGAGCAGCAGTCGTTGTTGCCGGCGTTTACGGCAGCTGACTGTATCCAGAGAGAGAAGTCGTAGTTGGGGTCTCGGAAGAGGTCAAGACTGTCGGAAACGATGTTGTATGCCGGTATCTCGTCAAGGTTTGTTAGGGCAGTGTGGGTAGGGTTGTTGACAATGATGTTGTTGCAAAGGATGAGATTTCCCTCCTCCATCTGGTGCAGCACGTATGTGGTCTGCAAGGTATCGTCCTCTTCTTCAACGTATTGTTCAAATGCACCGTAATCAATGATCTCCTGCGCGATTCGAGGATCGCCTTTCAAATCAATGTCCAGACTGTTGCAGCCATTTTCTCCCACGTTGATGGCAATGGATTCGGAGCGGGGAAGAAAGTTTTCCAAATTGTTGATGAAAAGGGAGTCGTTATCGGTGAAAAGGTTGGTGGTAGAATCACCGCGGGGCGTGACATTGGAGGCGTAAATGCAGTTGTTGATGACGATGTTGTTGCACAGAATCAGGGTGTCACCCGGAATCTGGTTGACGATGATATGGTTGTAGCCGTAATCGCTGCCGCTGCCGTCACCGCCGCCGCCACCACCGCCACCACCGATGTCGTTGTTTTGTACGGGAATCTCAAATGCACCGACTTCAATGGCCATACCCAGGATACGATCTACGGTGTCGATGTCGGTACTGAGGCCGTTGCAAGCATTGAGGCCGGCATCCACCGCTGGGGAACCATTGTAGGGCTTGAAATTGTAGTTGGGATCGCAAAAGAGTGACACGCTGTCCGACAGGATGTTATTGTTTGGTACATCCGCAATGTTTGTCATCGACTCGTGGACTGGATTGTTGATGATGATGTTGTTGCAGAGAGAGAGTGCCCCGTGACTGACTTGATGCACTGCATAGTGCTGATAGGTGGATGTCGCATCCTCCACATACTGTTCGAATGCGCCGATGTCGATGCAGTTACCCATAATGCGGTCGTTGTCGGCAAGGTCTTTTGCCACGCTGTTGCAGCCGTCTGAACCGTGGTCTATTGCCTCCGACCCCTCCTGTGGCATAAAATTCTCCACGTTGTCTACAAACAGAGAATCGTTGTCGGTGAATATGTTGTTGGAACCTGTCGTGGTGACGTTGGTGTTGCTGGCATAAACGCTGTTGTTGATGTCGATGTTGTTGCAGAGGGTCAGGCTCACGCCGTTGTTGCGTGACACGATGTGAACGGGCTCTACGGTGAAAGTTTCGCTGTAGTGCTCGAATGCACCGAGGTCAATGATATTAGAGACAATTCGCTGTTTATCGCGTAAATCGGTGGGGAGCGGGTTGCAGTTGTTGCGGCCTGCATTCACTGCAGGCGAGCTGGCATAGAGGGTGAAGTCATACAGGGCATCTCGGAAGACATCGGCATTGTCGGCAATGATGTTTTCCGCCGGTACATCATCTCTGTTGATAGGCGCAGTATGCAACGGGTTGTTGATAACAATGTTGTTGCATAGCGTGAGATTTCCGCTTGCCATCTGATGAATGGCGAACTGCCGCAGAACTGTGGAAACCGGCGACTCGAACGCTCCCAGATCTACTATCCCGTTGACGATGCGGAGACTGTCGCCCAAGTCCACCGACCACGTTGCGGCAGAAGAGAGACCCGCATCTATGGCAGGGGAGTGGAGGTTCAGCCGAAAGTCTTCTGTCTCATCCATAAAGATATCGTTGACGTTGTCAATGAGGTTGTAGGCTGGTGCAGTGACGTTGAGGTTGTTGCCGTTGTTGACAATGATGTTGTTGGTCAGACGAAGGTTTCCCCCGTTCTCAATGAAGAACGCGGAACCCGTCTGGGCGAGAAGGCGAGGTGCCATCGCTACAAGCAGGAATAGCAGCAGGATATATTTTGTTACTCTCGTCTTCATCATTGATTTTTAACGCATCTTACGGAGCAGCCGTACTCCGCTGTATAATAACCGTATTCAAGGATGGATCCGTTATGGGTGATTCCACGATATACGCACAGACTGTTGGCATTATTGGCACGCGAGGTGGTCCAGAAGCGGCACTGCTGGTATAGCGCATTGAAGGCTCCGTTATAGTATCCTGATGGCGGTGCCGAGAAAAGTGACTGGTTGTTGGAAGCCACATTGTTGCCGACAGCGCAGGTCGGGGTGGCTGTCACCCAGAGAGAGTCCACGGCGAGGGTTTTGGACAGGTTGTCGGGGATGCTGCCGCAGGTGTTGGATGCGTCGTGTCGGAGGAACTCCGCCATCTCGTCAAACTCTGGGTTGGAAGGCAGGTGCCATCCGTCGGGACAGACGCCCTGCATTCCCGACGGGTTGTCGTCGGTGAAACTGTCGTGGGAGGCGCGGCGGGCCGCACGCAGGTTGTAGAGGAGCCCGAACTGCCGTGTCTCCGACGCCGCGCTGCCGGGGTTGTAGTAGTAAGCGGTGGCGGCTGATGCCGTTACACCCGCTGGTATTTCCGTGCCGTCGGCAAAGTGCGTTACGCGCAGGTTCTCCCGCATCCAGCACTGTGCCCCGATGACTACTGTGGCATATTCGTTGCCGTCATAGTCGGTCACGGTGCCGCAGCTCACTGCATAGTTCTGGGTGATGGTGTTGTTGACCGCCTCGCCGTTCATTCCCGCCACACCGTAACCATTGTCAGCGCGGTTGTAGCAGACTACGCAGTTGATCAGCAAACCACTGTTCATATAGATGCCGCCTCCTTTGGCTGGTGTCCCGTTAGTGGGACTGAAGGCTATACAGCTGGTGATGACACAGTGGCTTACGGTGCCACCATTGAGCAGGATGCCGCCGCCCTTGTCGGAGGCGCGCCCGTTGAGTACCACGCATCCCTCCAAACTGCCACCACTGTTCACTGTGGCGACGCGGTGCAGGTGTTCGCCCGACAGGATAGTGCTGTGTGTGGCATCGCGCCAAGTGCTGTTGTCTCCTGGGTTGTGCTGTTGCGAGAGGTCGGTGCCGGTGCTGCCTGTGGCATAGCCGCCTGTGATATGCACCCCGTTCGGAATGGTCAATTCGGAGGGGAGTTCGTATTCTCCGGCCATCACACGGATGTTCGCGTTTCCGTTGGCCGTGGTGAGTGCCGCCGCGAGTGTCCTTTTGGCTGTTCCCCAAGAGATGCCGGCACCGCTGTCGTCCGCAGACGAGGCAGAGACAAAAATCTCCGTCTGTGCGGAAACCGCCAGCGAGCAGCAAATTAGTACCAAAAAAAACAAACGCCTCATAACACCATCAATTTGTTTAGTTTTTCACACAACGTACGGAGTAACCGTAGCCTTTTCCATCACTGGAACTTGTCAATGTCGTAGAGTTGAAATTAAGATGATAATAATAGGCTGAAGAACTGTATTCTGTTGAAGTCCAGATGCAGGCATAGTTACTGGTGCCGCAGGGACTTGTATTACTATATGAGTAATTATATCCTGCGGGGATTGCGTTGAAGCCAGTGGAATTGTTGTCGGTTGGGTTGTTGCCAATGTGGCAGTTCGTATTGCTATTGCTCCAATCGGTAGTGGCAGCTAATGATTTTCCTATGTTGTTGGCATCCCCATTACACCAATACTGGCTTTCTCCTGATAAATAGTTTTTCAGTTGTTCCCATTCTGCCGTGCTTGGTATATGCCAACCATCAGGACAAACGCCCTGAACACCGGAGGGGTTGGAGTTGCTGCTTGAAGCACCATTCATAGCCGCTGTCCAATTGTAGAACAACCCGTATGTTTCTATATCCACATTGCTGTTTCTGTAATAGGAGGAACTGCTGTTGTTGTAATATATTCCGTTAGGAATTACAATTCCATTGGGAAAGTGGGTTGTTCGCAGGTTTTCCCTCATCCAGCATTGGTCGCCAATCTGCACGGTCCCGTATGTGTTACCGTCATAGTCGTTGATGGCAAGGTCGCCGCATCCGCCAGGGGTGAACGTGCGTTCTTCTCCGTAGATGGTCCCTCCGCTGTAGATGATATAGGCCCGCACATAGTAGGTAACACCAGGTGTGAGTCCAGTGAGAGCGGAGGTGAAAGAACCTTCTCCAAATCCATCGGTGGTATGGCTGTCGTTGATGGTGGGGTTATGATTGGCGCTCCAACATACACCGCGTGCAGTGATGTCGTTGCCGCCATCGGAGCTGGTGCCGCCACAGGAGGCCGTGGTAGAGGTGATGTCTGTTACACCAGCAGTGTGAACGATAGGTGTAATTGTGATTCCGAGCTGTTTCACGCAGCGCACGGAACGCGCCCGGGATCTGTTGGCACTGGCGTCTCGGTTCAAATACGCATTGTCATAATTGATGTAGTATGCCACTGCATTTGCATCGGTTGATGTGGTCGTCCAAAAATTAGCACAGGCGAGTGAACTGAATCCACCGTCATAATAACCTGCCGGATAGGCGTTGAAAAGGGTTCTGTTGTTGGTGCTTTGGTTGCTTCCCACATTGCAGCCGCTCGCGCCGGGCCATCCTGTTCGGGACGACAGGGATTTCGCAATTTGCAAATCATAGCCACTGCATCGGTATGATAGGATAGTGTTGACAAAATCTTGCATTTCTACAAACTCTGCATCGCTGGGTACGTGCCACCCTGTGGGGCAGATGCCGGTTACACCGGAGGGGTTGGACTCGGAAGCGGGGGCTCCGTTCATAGCGGCCACCCAGTTGTACAGGTAACCGTACTGGTTGAGCTGTGAAGGGATGATGCCAGTGTAGTTGACATAGTAGAAGGGGGTAAAAAGAGAATTCTGTGTGCCTATTGCGATTTCCGTGCCGTTGTTGTAATGACGGCTTCGCATATTCTGCCGGGTCCAGCACTGCTGTCCGAGCACCACTGTGCCATAAACGTTGCCATCGTAGTCCACGGCTTTGCCGCAGTGAGTGGGCCAGTTGCGGGTGATGGTGTTGTTGATGAGTGTGCCGTTGCCGCCCGACACAGCGGGTCCCACATCGCCGCGGCATTCGGTGATGACGCAGTTGGTAATCAGACCGCCGTTGCGCACATACACGCCGCCGCCTTCTGCTGACAAGGTGTTATCGTCGATGGCATCGCACTCCTTCACTACGCAGTAGCGCAGGGTGCCGCCGTCCAACAGCACACCGCCGCCCAAGGTGGTGGTGAAGCCGAGGCGCAGCACGCAGCCCTCCAAAAGGCCGCCCAACGTGGCGATGCGGTGCGTGCCGCTGCCGTTGATGATGGTGCAGATGCTGGCATTGGCCCATCGGCTGTTGAGGCCGGGCAGCTCGCGTTGGGTGGTGTCGGTGCCGGTGGCGGTGAGGCTGTAGCCGCCCATCACGGTCACCCCTGCCGGAATGGTCAACTCAGAGGTGATGTCGTAGTTGCCGGCCTTCACAAACACAAAGCCGTTGGCACCCGCTACGGTCAGTGCCGCCGCAATCGTTTTCTTGGCGGTACCCCAAGTAAGTCCGTCGCCGTTGTCATTGGCCGCCGCCGCATTCACAAACGCGTTGGTCTGCGCTTGTGCCCATATCATCCCTCCGCACAACGTTAACAAAAACAAAATAAAACGTCGTATCATAAATTTTCAATTTTCAATTTTCAATTTTCAACTCTCAACTTCCAGCTATTCGTCCAAAACGCAACGGACAGAATACCCAGAGCGTGTGTTCGAGTAATAATTAATGCAGTCACCTAATGACAAGCTATTGCTATCATACCACAGGAAGTATACAACAATGTGTTCACTACTACATCTGGGAGAGCCTGTGGCACTAGAAAAACAAGCTCTTGCAGCCCCCTCGGAGTAGTTGTTATAGTTGTAAGTGTATAAACCGGCAGGCATCGCGTTGAATCCAGAGGCATTGTTGGTGGCTTGATTGTTGCCTGGTGCACAAGCGTTTGAGCTGTTTCTCCAACCTGTGCGTGAGGCAAGTGCTTTTGCAACGCTGCCAGACCCGGTACCACATCGGTAGTGGGGGATGGAATTGACAAAATCCGATAACTCTTGCCATTCGGCAGCGCTGGGGACGTGCCACCCGTTTGGGCACACACCTTGCACACCGGAAGGATTGGCATTCGTTTGTTCCGCCCCATTCATCAAAGCAGCCCAGTTGTAAAACAGTCCATATTGTACCACATCCAAGGAAGTATTGCGGTAGTAGTACGGAACGGTTGTGCTAGTATTTGAACTGGATGCGATGGCTGTACCGTCGGCGTAGTGGGTGGTGCGGAGGTTCTCGCGCATCCAGCACTGCTCGCCGAGGCGCACTGTGTGATACACGTTGCCGTCGTAGTCGGTCACGGTGCCGCATTGGGTGGGCCAGTTGCGGGTGATGGTGTTGTTGATGAGACTGCCGTCCTCGCCCGACACCGCGGAGCCGTTGTCGCCTCGGCACTCGGTCACCACGCAGTTGATGAGGGTGCCGTTGTTGCGGATGTAGGCACCTCCGCCTTCAGCGGTGGTGTTGTCATCGGCAAGTGCATCGCAGCCCATAATCACACAATAGCGAGCGGTGCCGCCGTCAATCAGCAAACCACCGCCCTTGGTGGTGGAGAGGCCGTCGCGCACCACACAGCCCTCAAGGGTACCTGCCACGGTGGCAATGCGGAAAGTATTGTTCCCCTTGACGATACTGCACCAGGTGTCGTCCTGCCAGTGGCTGTTCACACCGGGAAGGTGCCGCAGAGAGGTGTCCGTTCCAATTGACTCGGGCATAAAGCCGCCCATCACGGTCACGCCTGCCGGGATGTTCAACTCGTCGGTGAGGTTGTAGGTGCCGGCTTTCACAAAGACGGTGCCGTTGCTGCCCGCGAGCGTCAGCGCGGAGGCAAGGCTCTTTTTGGCAGTGCTCCAAGTGGTGCCGTCACCGTTGTCGTTGGTCATCGAGGCGGAGACATAGACATTCGTCTGCGCCTGCGTAAATACACAAAATGCCATCAGCAATGGAATACAAACTATGTTTCTCATCCAGCTGCGGTATGAAAATGTTTTCATTTTCTGAATTTATTTAACTAAAAATTTGGCAGCAAACATAGTAAAAAATCTTAGTATATGACAAAAAAATGAAAATTTTATCTAATTTGTTATAATTCAGATAGTTATCAACAAATTTTGTTGGTAACTTTTTTGTTTATTTCTTTAAAAAGTGATTGATATTCAGTAATTTAGAAGCAAAAAACTACCACATCTTTTTGCAAAACATTCTATCAGCCAGGAGCTTGTGGCAAAATTCATTTGTATTTCTTCCACCATATTTTCTATGTGAAGGTCAATATTGAGGCGACACATCTATCTGATATTGAACGGATTGAGTAATTTTCACTGATTGTAATGATGGCCGTCGTCTGGTACTACAACATCGGCGAGTTCGTCCATCGCAACCTGAAGCCAATCCGAATTCTCTGATATGGGTAAAAGGCGAAAAGCATCTTCTGTTACGGGTTGGACATTCTCACCGAGTCCCTTGCGCAAAATCGGAACGAACACCAACTACAATTCTTTGTTTTCCTGATAATCAATGCAAAACAGTTTGTACTAAGTACGGAGGTAATTGAACTGATTATGAGGGAAATAGCTGTATAGATTCTTGTGAATCAATAAGTTAATGAAAATAAATCAGATGAATTACAACACGTTCATCTACTACATCAATCAAGCCGAAGGATGTGGAATCCACTTGAAATTGCATTAGAAATCCATTGGAGGCGGGGTTGTCGCCCTGCGGCGCGTTGTGTCCGTAAAAGGGAATCCCAATGTTTTCCAAATCCATTATCTTTTGCAAATGACCGTCGATGAGTGTGGTTACAGCACATTGGTTGTCAATGATTGTCAAAAAATAGAGTTGATTATGCACGCACCACATATTACGGAATATCGTGTCGTAGATGGGAGCTCCGTTGTCATCCCATTTTCCTTTAGTCTGATAGACGGTTTTCACATAATTGTCCCGTCGGGAAATTCGTTTGTCGCGACGAAAATTATATCGCAGATAATCCTTGCACCACCTTCCTTGTTTCGGATTGTCTATGCAGAATATGGTATGATTATTTATAAAGTAATAGGAGCCATTGTTCCGTACAATGCGCGTCTCGCTCAATGGATAATAGTATTTTGTTTGAGAATGTCTGTTTTTAAACTCAATCAAGTATTCCTTATTCGCCAAATCAATTCCCCCGATGTCGTAGGATTCGTAAAATACCTTATAATCAGTATCTTCATAAATTAAATTTGAAATATGGCGTATGGCTTTCCACTTCCATTGAGCATAATCAAATTGATACGGTGTGTCGCCTTTTTCACGATAAGATTTTGCATACAGTTCGTTATTTTGAGTGAAAAAATCAAAATAAATATTGTCATCGGATTGTGGCGGATAAGGAATTTCGTGGATTGACTTTCCATCCAACGAAATAGACAAGAGAGTGTTTTTCAAGGCAGTAATGGAATCATTCTGCTCGATTTGGCAAAAACAACAGAAATAGTGGTCGTGACACTTGGCGGAATGTGTCATTATTAAATTGCAAGTAGTTGCAGTAGAATTAGTTATAGGAATATTAATTGTGTCTTTTATTATAGTGAAATGTTGTGCCTGAATAGGGTACAAATAAATACATAGTAGAATGACAAGAAATATGAATCGTTTCATTTTTGGCAAAGAACAGGAATTAGTTTTTTTTCTTTTTCCCAAAAGAGACGAACTGGAAGCCGTAGCACCATTCCAAATAATCGACGGAGCCGGCGTGCGCCTTAACAGTGGCGCCAACGAAATGGTTGTAATTTTTTCCTAACAGAACGCGGAAACCCGCACGTTCGTAAAAGGGCGTGTAGAATGAGAACGCCTTGTTGAGGTAAACGGCCGCGCTGACGTGCAAGACAAAACGTCCGTACAAAACCTCAAATGAGGCGAAGGCGGCCTCGCTGAAATATTTCTTGGTCTGCCGCATCTCTTCCGGCAGGTGGCGACTCAGTTCGCCGCTGTAGTTGATGTCGATGCCAACGCCATAGCGGAACTTGGGATGGAACTGCCGCAAATAGCCCAATTGCAGCGTCGTCCCCAAATAGTATGGACCTGCGGCGCCATTGGTTACTTTCGCATCCTTTTTCGACTGGCGTGTTCCGGCCGTCACCATAAAGTAAAAACTGTTTTTCTTGACGAAGGCCGTGTCCCGATGTTTCCACGAAAAGCCGAGCGAGTCCTGTTTTCCCAAATAGCATTTCACACCAATGGCGCCCGACAAAGGATTGATCCCCATATTGGGGAGCTTCATCGCCGCATTCGACGAGTGTGAAAAGTTGGCCCGCAACGTCAGCGCGGTTTGAGGCGTCAGACGGCAGTCAACGCCCAAGGCAAGGTCGATGTGGGCATTGAGATGGTCCCCGATGAAACGGTTCCCCGGATTGGTGATTTCATTGTACGGATTTTGCCAATATGAAACACCCAAGCCGAATTGATAGTGGAATGTCCAACGTCGATTCCGGAAAATGGTGCCGTTGTAGTAGGCGAAAACGGCCGCCGTGTTTCCGAACATAGTCGTATCGAAATGAGCGTAACGGAGTGCGAATCCGATTTCGGGATAGTTGAACAGACGTTCCCATTCGTGTTTCCCGCGGGTCTGGTGGCCGAAACGAATTTCCGCGCCGTAGGTGGAAACGCCGGAAAGAAACGCCGTATTGGACGCATTGGGGATGACGCGCCCTACCCGAAATGCGGGCTCAATGTAACCATTGAGTTGCGCCTTCGCGTGAAACGGGACAAACGCGCATACAACCATCACCAAAAGACAAAACTGTTTTTTGAAAATGGGTGGAAAAGAAGGGAGGTTAGTTGTTTTCAACATCACTGACATACTGATGGATTCTTTCGATAGCAAGGATGTTTCGGGGCGACAGAACGTCAATCCATCCGGACGGAATGGCATACACATTGCCTTTTCTGACGGCGGTGAGTTGGTCGTAGGGTGCCGTGTTACAGAAGCTTTCTTTGTCCTCTTCCCGGATGAAAATCAAGTCGGGGTCTTGTTCAAAAAGGTACTCGCGGCTCACGTTCCAGCTGTGGAGCGGTTCCCCGATGTTTCGTCCTCCGGCCATCGCGATTATGTCCTGGATGTACGAATTGCCGGGTGCCGTAAAGTCGCCGGTTTTCCCGAAGCCGACCACGTAATAGACACTTTTTCTTCCCGCCGAATCTGCATTGTGGAAAGATTTTAATTTCTGCCGGTACTCCGTTTCCAAACGGGCCGCCTCGTTTTCCCTGTTGAGAATCTTTCCCAAAATCTGAATAGTGGAAAAGAGGTCTGAAATATGGTTTTCCGCTTTGACGGAAAAGACGGGAATGCCGGCTCGTTCAATCTTTCCGACGTCCTCCTTGCTGACAACAGACGAAATAATAACCAAATCGGGATGGAGTGCCAACAAACTTTCGACATTGATATTAATAAGTTTTCCGACCTTCGTGATCTTCGCTGTTTCGGGCGGATAGTCACAAAAGTCGGAAATTCCTATCAGTTTTTCTTCGGCGCCCAACAGAAAAGTGATTTCTGTTACGGCAGATGAAAAGGAGATGATTCTCTTGGGTTCGTCCTGAAGGACGATGTTTCGTTGATAACAATCTTCGCCTTTAAAAAAGCATTCGGTTTTGTCCGAACCTTTTTGCTGACAAGCCGAAAAGATGGTCAGCACGAAAAGCAAGGCGAGACATTTTTTCAAGATTAGTTGGCGGGATTAACTTCTAATAATTCAACTTCAAAAACCAAAGTGGAACCGGGTTTGATGCCTTGAGTTCCACGATCGCCATAACCGAGGTCGGAAGGAATGTAGAGGATGTATTTGGAACCTTCGGACATCAGTTGGAGACCTTCCGTCCAACCTTTGATTACGCCGTTGAGCGGGAAGGTGATGGGTTCGCCGCGGTCGTAGGAAGAATCAAAAACGGTGCCATCAAGCAGGGTTCCTTTGTAGTGGACTTTCACTTTGTCGGTAGCCAAAGGTTTCTTGCCCGTACCGGCAGTTACCACTTTGTATTGAAGTCCGGAGGCGGTTTCTACCACATCCTTGTTTTCAGCTTTGTTTTTTGCCAAGAAAGCAACGCCAGCGGCCTTTTCATCTTGGAGGAGCTTGTCTTGGTGTGCGCGAGCTACTTTGTCCAAATATTCGAATGCGGCCTGCATCTGTTCCGGTGTGAAATCACTCTTTTCAGCAACTCCGTCCTTGATTCCTTTCAAGAAAAGGTCATAATCGATTTCGAGTCCTAAGTTACGGAATTGGTCGCCACTGTTAACACCCAGTGCGTAGCTCATTTTTTGGTTGTCTGTCATTTCGGTTTGTGCTTTTAAATTGGCGTTGCAACCTATGATGGCGGCACACGCGATGATGAATAATTTTTTTGTCATTTCTATGATTTTTTATTTTTCAAAAACGAGGCGCAAAAATACGAATTTGTTTGTAAGGTACGGCAACATTTGTTCATTTTAATTGTATAACAAAAAGATGCGTAAAAAAATTTTATTTTTTTGTAACATTATGAAAAATTGTTCCGTATAACCCCAACGAACAACAAAAGGAAATAAATCCTTTACGTATCATTAAAGGTTAATGGTTATCAACGGCGGAGGGGTCCGCCGTTGTTTTTTTATGTCATTCGTCAAATTCCGTGTCGGCAATAGTAACGTTCTTCTGTTGATTGGAAAACGTAATAGTGGTAACGTCCCCCTTTTTTTCTTTTAGAACAACCTTTTTGGCAATCAGCGTCGTTGGGTTTAGATAAACCTCCATTGAACTATACAACTCGCTTATTTTCTTGTCTTTAGGTGTAAGTTTGGCCAACAATGTGCCATCTTTTCCAACATACAAAGCAACGGAGAAGTTTGTCTGTTTCGTCAATTCTTCGCCATTGACCGTATTCATAATCATCTTTCCCATATCGCCAATTATCTGGTTGCTGATTGCTCCTTTTTCATTTTTGAAAAAAGAACCTTTCTTATTCAGAATGATGGAAAAATTTTTCGGAGATGTGTAATTCCAACGAAGCAGCCCACCTTTTTTGTAAAGCATATTTCCCTTTGAAACAGCCGGATTGGTAAGCAACTTTGATTTTTTTTCTTGTGCGAAATCCAATTTCAAAGTTTTGAGCTGTTCGGAATTCTTTTTTATTTTTTGAATGGTGGCTGTCTTTTCAGCTGAACTAAGTGCTTTGTACGTTGCGGTTTGCGAAAATACGGAAGCGGTGAAAAAGACGACGATTCCAATGAAATTGATGATGGTTCTCATTGTTTAATATTTTATATATTTGGTAATGAGTATGATAGTAGTTATTTCAGAAGATATTCCCCACCTATTAGGAGGGGGTGGTAATATGAATGATTTTTTACAAAATTTTATTACATCATTTTTTATAATGTGATTATTCTGTGGCAAGTGCTAAAAATTCTTCGTCGGCGTGGAAGATTTCGGCAATGCGAAGGGCCTCTGCCGGAACCTCGTCAGAGTTGGTTTCAACTAACGAGTAGTCCATATATCGGTTAATGTTGTGTGGGGTGATGGTGTCCGACACCTCATCTACACGAAGTCCGTTCACACGAAGTCGGCGGCACTTTGCCTGAATCCCGCCATAATGCGTCGTCACGACGGACATAACACCATATTTTTGCATCATTTGGACGAACGCGTTCACGATGCGTTTGCCCTCGTCAGGGTTCGTCGTACGCGCCAACTCATCCACCAAGGCCAAAACCTTTCTCCCACTTTTCACGGTTGCTATGATGTCGTTGATGTTCAACACCTCCACCGCGAAAGAAGATAGTCCGTGCTTTTCCGACTGCGTGTCGTCAATGATGCAGAAAATCACGTCCACGGGCACGATGGCAGCGGCTTCGGCGGGAACGTAAAAACCGAATTGAAAAAGGTACTGAGTCAGCGTTAACGATTTGAGAACTACAGTTTTGCCTGACATATTGGCACCGGTAATCAAGCAAGGACCGTTTTCCAATTCAATGTCAACGGCTTGAAACGATTCGCCTCTGTTCTTCAACCGCGTTGCCACTTCAGGATGAAACAGTTGTTGAAACGTGCTTTTTTTGTCGGCTATCGTTGGCTTGCAAAGGTTCCATTCCACGGCCATCTGTGCCTTTGCGTTCAGCAGATCCAAAAGCGCAATGCGAGTCAGGTTGTCTTGCAGATTTTTCCAATATGGGTGCAACAATTCCGTCAGCTTCTGTCGGATGGAATCCTCCATTTGCAGAGCTTGAAAGTTCAGTTCGTCGCGGCGGGCAGCATCTTCGGTTTCTTGAATCCGTTTCCGCAGTGCGGCTAAATTTTCATCGTAAGCAGAATAGACATAGAAATGAGCGATGCGACTTCCTTCAGGATCAAGCAGTTGAATCACTTTTGACAAATCGTGCAGCGGAGCGCCTTCGTAGTGTGAATCTTGTAAAATGCCCAAAATATGTTGCGATGCGAGGGCGAATTTTTTCACCTCAAAAAGTTCGATGTCGTCCAAAATATGAAGAAACCGAAGATTCAGAATGGTTTGACGGATGTCGTTGATTTCGTGGAAATCCATCACCAACGAGCGAACGGCGTCGGGGGATTTTTTTTGAAAAGCGATGTGCTTTTCAATTTTGTCAAATTCCTCTTTCAGAAGATCGGGCTTTGAACAAAGCAACTGATGTTGCAGCAACGAACGTCCCAACGACGAGCAGATCTTCAAGTTTTCATAAACGTACTGAAGGCCGCTGACTTCCGAAATGTAATGTCTGAATTGTTTCATCTTGATATAAAAAAGCGCCAAGAAAACTCGGCGCTAAAACGTTATTTTCTATTCTTTTGTTGTTTTGCCAACTGTTGTTGTTGCTTAGCCAATTCTTCCATCTTCATTTGCCATCTGGATTTTTTGACGGGCTTGCTCATATTGTTCACTAATTTTTGACGGAGTTTGTTTTCGTTAATGAGAACGCGGAACAACCACATCTGGAAGAACGTGATGAGGTTCACCAACAAATAGTAATAGGTAAGTGCGGATGAGAAACTGTTGAACATTCCGAGGAACAGAATCGGCATAATGTACATCATAATTTTCATCGATTTCATCTGTTGGTCATTGCCGGCCGACATCAATTTGTTGTTGAGCCACGTGTAAACGAGAGTGGCGATGGTCATCAGGAGGGTGAACAAACTGACGTGGTCGCCGTAGAAAGGAATGTTGAAACCGAAATCCAAGATGGAATCGTAGGTGGAAAGGTCTTCGGCCCAAAGGAATGGCTGCTGGCGCAATTCGTATGCGGATGGGAAGAAACGGAACATAGCGATAAGAATCGGCATTTGGAGGAGCATCGGCAGGCATCCGGCCATTGGGCTAACGCCCGCCTTCTTGTACAAGGTCATAGTGGCCTGCTGCTTTTTCATCATATCGTCCTGTTTGGGGTATTTGGCGTTAATCTCCTCGATTTCAGGTTTTAAAACGCGCATTTTTGCCGACGACATATACGTTTTGTAGGCGACGGGGAGCAGAACGATTTTGATGATGATGGTTAAAATCAGAATGATGATACCGTAGCTGATGCCGTATGCTTCCAACCAGTTGAAAATCGGGATGACGGCAACGCGGTTAATCCAATGGAGCAAGAAGAATCCCCAGCCGAGCGGAACCATCTTTTCAAGGTTCATTCCGTAAGGTTCCAAAAGTTTGTATTGGTTGGGACCAAAATACAAGCCCATATCAAATTGACCTTCGTCCACGTTTTTCACGTCGAAAGCCAGTTCCGCATTCATATTTTTAATAAGGGGGCGATGTTCTTCTTCCGGACGAACGACTTCCAGATGTCCTTTCTTGAAAGAGCCTTCCTTTGTCATCATAATGGAGGTGAAGAACTGTTGTTTGAAAGACACCCATTTCAGATTGGTCGTGAGGTCCTTCGTATCGGAAGCGCGTTCATCGAGGTTATCCACCTCGTTGAGGTTGTCCATATAATATAAGGTAGTGGCGTCGCGCTCGTAGTCGTAGTTTTTCTCCACATTGTTGATACTTGCGGACCAATCGATAGCAAATTCGCGTTTGTTTTTGTAAATGTATTTCGAAAGATTGACAAAACGGATGGAATAGTCGAATTGGTAGTCGTTCGGACGGAACGTATAGAGGTATTCCAAATAGCTGGTGGTATCGATGGCACGGGCAGTAGCTCCGGAATCGGCGGGCAAGTAAGGGTAGAGGCGGAGTGACAAGGACTGTTCGCCGTCGCCCTGGACGTTCAGTGTGTCGGTTGAAGCGGCGAAGAAGAAGTCGCTGGTGCGGACGACGGTGTAGTCGGGGAGTTTGAACTCGAAGCCCATTTGAGAACTTTTCCCGTCAAACAGAACCAAGGACTCTTTGGGTTGGTCCTTGGGGGTATAGCGGTAAATTTTCGGAAATTCCACGCGATTTACGAAGCCGCCGATGCGAGAAAAGTGGTAGGTAGCCACGTTGGTGTTGACTACGTAGTCGGAAGTGATGGTAGAATCGACGTAGCCGAACACGCCATTTTCTTGAACCGGAGCAGCGACTTCTGCGGGAGTGGTTTTTATGGAATCGGCGGCAGTGCTATCGGCTTTTGCTTGGGCTGCCATTTCAACTTCTTTCTTTACTTTCTCCTGTTGCTCAGCTATTTGCTTGGCCTTTTCTGCATTTGCTTTCTTGGCTTTGTTCGTTGCATAAAAGCTGTAGCCCATCAATAAACCCATAATGAGCAACAGTCCGATAATTGTATTTTTGTCCATCTATACAGTATTTGAAAATTAGCCGGCAAAGATACGACGAAAGTTTGAAACAAAAGAAAAAAATATTTTTCAGAAATGTTGTATGGAAGGAAAAAAGTTGTATTTTTGCCGCCTCAAAAAACCGATGCCCAGGTGGCGGAATAGGTAGACGCGTCGGTCTCAAAAACCGATGAGGTAACACTCGTGCCGGTTCGATCCCGGCCCCGGGTACAAAAGCGGAGGAATCACCAGATTCGTCCGCTTTTTTTATTCTCAGCAACAAGGTTTTGCACTTGAGCCGTTTCAATTTGAAAGTGTATCTTTGCCGCTTCATTTAATTTGAAATTTTATGGCTTCCAAATTTAAGATTCCGCACACCTTTACAATCGTTTTTTCAATTGTAATTGCTTGTGCATTATTAACTTGGATAATTCCAGGAGGCGAGTTCGCCCGCGAATCCGTTATGGTTGATGGAACGGCCAAGGAGGTCGTCGCCGCAGATTCCTACCATTCTGTTGACCACGTGCCGCAGACGTGGCAGGTTTTCACCGCTTTTCACGACGGTTTTAAGAAAAGTGCAAACATCATCGTTTTTATTTTAATGATTGGTGGCGGCTTTTGGATTCTCAACACGACGAACGCGGTCAATGTGGGCATCTATTCATTTTTGAATTTCACGAAACGTCTCCAGAAAAGAAAGTTCTTTCAAAAAATAGGCGTGAACAATTTGGTGATTGTTCTTATTATGCTTCTATTCAGTTCGTTCGGAGCCATTTTTGGAATGAGCGAGGAGACACTCGCTTTCGTGGTCATCTTCGTTCCGTTAGCTATTTCAATGGGCTACGACTCGGTGACGGGGCTGCTGATGTGTTACGTGGCCGCCCACGTCGGTTTTGCCGGCGCACTGTTCAATCCCTTTACCATCGGAATCGCCCAGGGACTTTCAGGATTGCAACCGTTCTCGGGTTTGGAGTACCGCTTTTTCTGTTGGATATTATTGACAATCATTGTAATAGCTTTCACTCTCGTTTACGCTGCTCGTGTGAAAAAAAATCCGCAACGTTCGTTTATGTATGAGGAGGATGCCTATTGGCGCCAGTCGTCAGCACAATCTACCGACCAACAAGCTTGCAAATCTATCGCAACCACGTGGGTGGTTTATGGCCTGATTTCTGCACTCTTGGTCTTTGTCGCAATCACTTTCCCAAAAACAGAAATTTCCTTGGGCGGCTCCACCCGTTCGCTCATCCTTTTTCCTATTATTGCATTGATTTACATTGCGTTGGGATTTTTTGCCACGAAACGTTCCATCCACGATTCCATCCTTCTCATTTTGTTCCTCACGATTGTCGTGTTGGTAGTGGGCGTTTTGGGCTACGGCTGGTACGTCGGTGAAATTGCTGGCTTGTTTTTAGCAATGGGACTGGCGTCCGGTTTTGCTTTTGGCACGCGCTTCGACCAGATTGTCCGCCAGTTTTTAGAGGGTTGCAAGGATATAATGACGGCGGCGTTGGTCGTCGGAATGGCGAGCGGCATCGTCATCATTCTTCAAGAAGGAAAAGTGATGGATACTATGTTGTATGCGGCTTCGCAATGCGTGGCAGGAAGTGGCAAAGTGAGCGCTGTCGGTGGTATGTACGCCATTCAGAATCTGCTGAATCTGATTATTCCGTCTGGTTCGGCGAAGGCCGCACTTACCATTCCAATGATGGCCGAATTTTCTGATTTGGTGGGAATTTCACGACAGGTGAACGTTCTCGCGTTCCAATTCGGAGATGGTTTTACGAATATGATTACGCCGACATCGGGAGTGCTTGTCGGCGCACTCGGCATTGCACGAATCCCTTACGCGAAATGGGCCAAGTTCATTTTCCCCTTCATCTTAGTCCTGATTGTTGTAGGATTTTTATTACTTTTGCCGACCATTTTTTTCACCTTTAATGGCTTTTGATGATGTTCAATAAGTTTTTTAAAATTGCTATTGTCACTTTTTTTATAACACTTTGTTATTCTGCAAATTCGCAAAATGATAACTACTATTTTTATCACGATTATGAAGCGTGGGAAGGTGGTATTTATATGGGAGTCAACTCTTTTTATGGCGATGTGAATGACAATACGAACAAGATTTTTCCCGCAACTCCTTTCCAAAAATCTTTCTATAAGGATCGTAATTTCGTGGTTGGCGGTTATTTTGGAAAAAGAATGACTCCGTTCTGGACGCTGTCGTTGGATTTTAATTTTGGAAAAGTTGCCGGCCGTGACAAGTACAACAACCTCGCTTTTAGCACCTCGTGGAACACGCAGGTGGTGTTGTCCAATACGTTGGACATTCTTTCTATGTGTAATTTGGATACAAAATGGTCCGTTTACCCAAAAATCGGAGTCGGAGTGTATGCGTTTCGTTCCCAACTCCGTAACACATTGACAGGTAATACGGAAGCGGTTTATCCAAATGTCTTTATTGCCGAAGACGGAACCATCAAAGCCGCGGGCTATCGCTGTTCCGTCGCTATGCCACTGATGTTGGGCGCAGGTTTCCGTCCGCTTCCCGAACTTCGGGTCTTTTTGGAAACCGGTGTCACGTGGGTTTTCAATGACTTTTTGGATTGTACGCCGAGTTCTTCACGCAAGTTTGAAGGCGTTTGGAACACGGTCATCGGGGTAAGTTACCAATTTAATTTTACACCGCATCGTGGAGCCAATCCGCGTAATGCAACGGCAAACGAAGCATTGAAAGACGATGGCGTCACGAAAAAGTACAAAAAGCAGCGCTACAAATCCAACTTGGGTAATGGCGGTCACCCGCGTTACAGCAAGTCCAGCGCGATGAAAAAGCATTAATACAAAGAAGGAGGCACCTTGACTGCCTCCTTTTTTATTTGAATCATTGATTTTAAATCCCTTCCACTACGAGTTGGGCATTCTCGAATTTCACGACGCGAACGGGCGCCCCCGTTTCCACCACTCCCGAAATGGAGACGGCATCGTAAAAATCCCCATCAATCTCAACTTTTCCTGCCGGACGCATAAATGTGGTGGCAATTCCTTCTTTTCCAACGAGTTCCGTCAAATGTGAATCAACGGAAGTGAAACCTTCTGTTTCGTCCAAAGCCGTATCCAAGGCCAATGTACCATAACGGGTTTTCATTGTAAAAACTTTTTTCCCTAACCAGAGAGAAATGAAAAAGCCGATAATCAAGGCCGTAATCACATTGAAAAAGTTGCTGATCAAGGCGCCTTTCGGAGCAAAATGAAAATCAAAGCCAATATTGAAAATCATTGCCAGCACTAAAGATGCCACCATCAGCACGATTCCGCTAATGCCGCAAACGCCAAAGCCGGGGACAACGAATATTTCCAAAATGAGCAAGGCAAGTCCCGCTATAAACAGTAGAATTTCCCAATGTGCGGCCAACCCTTGCAGGTAATGTGGCGCAAAAAACAGCAGCGCTCCAATAAGTGCAATGATGATGGGAAGTCCTAAGCCGGGCGCCTGAAGTTCAAAGTATATGCCGCCCACCATCATCATAATGAGAATCCCACTGACAACGGGGCTGACCAAGAAATTGATGAATCGTTCTATCCAGTTGAGTTCCTGCTCCGTGACGGAGTAATTGGTGATTCCGGCCGCTTGAAGTGCCTCATCGCGAGTGGAAACTTCACCTTCGCAATAACCGTTCTTAATGGCTTCTTTTGTGGTGAAAGTCAGTACTTTGCCTGTGTCGGAAATGCCTTCAACGTAGGTGTCTGGATCCACCATCGCTTCCGCAATCATAGGGTTCCGTCCGTTCTTTTCTGCCGTGGAACGCATCAGTGATCGCATATACGATTGGTACTTGTCCGGCATAATTTCGCCCGATTGGTTCACGACGGACGCCGCTCCAATGGATGCCCCCGGTGACATATAGATGCTGTCGCAGGCAATGGAAATGAGCGCTCCGGCCGAAGCAGCATTATTGTTGATGAACACGAACACCGGCACCGGTGCGTCCAACAACAACGTCCGAATCTTGTCCGCTGCATCCAACTCGCCACCGAACGTGTTGATTTCTAATAATATGTAATCGTATTTTTTTTCACTCTTTGAAATCTGGTCTAAAGCCAACTGCACTTTGCGGAGTGCCGGCTTGGCGATTTCTTCGTTGATTTGAAAATAGTAAACGTTTTTTTGTGCTTGGGTAGATAAAACTCCAAAAAATAGGAGAAAGGTGAATAGAATGCAGGGGAGAAATCGTTTCATATTATAGATTTTAGGCCGCAAAAGTACGCTAAAATTTATGAAAAAAGATTATCAGTCAGACAAATACAAGAAAAATTAAAAAAGTTATCAACAATACTTGTATTTCGCTTTCTCGCCATAGTATATTTGCGGTGTTAAAATTAACCCAAATGTATTTAAACAGGATTCTTTTTATAATGTTATTATTGTTTGATTTTCAATTTGTTATATCAAACAATCTCGATACATTAAAGCCATCCTCTAACGATATAAATTATTCGTTAAATAGTCATTGGCGACTGTCTCTTTTGCGTGACGACGCGGCGGCCTCCGTATTTTTGGAACGGTCGGTCTTGCGTGCTTCTTTTGAAAATCGTTATTTCATTAAAGAGCTGATGAATGAAGAATTGGATGCGGTGTTTCGTTTTCAACAGAATGCTTTCTTATTGAGTGTAAATCACTTGGGATGTTCTCGTTATGGTGAAATGTCGCTTTCTGCCGGGTACGCTCGTGGCTTCGGAAAACATATCGCCATCGGCTTACGCGCATACTATCTGTTTTCGCACGCGATGGAATACCCGTCGGTACACTCTTTTACGTTTGATGCGTCCATATACGCTCACATTGGGAAGAGTTTCGGCTTGGGATTCTCGGTCTATAATCCTGCGCGCCTCCGTTATGGTGTGACGGGAACGGTCTGTTTGCCTGTTCGACTACATTTTGACTTTGATTATTTGGTGGGCAGAAACGTACTCCTTTTTACCAAAATGGATTTGGAATTGAAGACCTGCGTGACTGCGACGTTGGGTTCGAGGTTCCGACTGCGAAATTTGTTTTTAACGTGTTGGGCCTCTTTCCCAAACGCAGCAGGCTGCATCCAGGTCGATTTGGCTTGCCGACGTTTTCTGTTGGGGGTGGAATGCACCTACTCCTATCCTCTCGGATTTGTACCCCGCGCCTCCGTTTGTGTTGCATTGTAAAATTACGATATGAAGAAACTTCTCCTGCTATTTCTGACAATTTTGGTTTCATTTTCCGCTAAGGCACAAGTGGATAGCGTGGCTTCTTCTTTCGAAGGTGTTGTCTTTGAAACCGTTGAGGAGCGCATTGCGGAGGTAGAGGAATCTGCCGATCTTTCCGATGACTTAGAGTCCTTGCTTCAGTGGCAGGGAAAACGAGTCAATTTGAACGAACTTTCGGCCGAAGTGGCGTATGTCCTCTTGAAACTTTCTGATTATCAATATTATCAACTTCAACTTTATATTGAAACGTATGGAGAATTAGTGACTATTTATGAATTGGCTGCGGTAGAAGGTTTTTCGAGAGAGGATGTGGAACGTTTGATGAACTGCGTTGAGGTTCGTCCTTCGCGACGGGCGCGCGGGCGGTTTGCAGACTTTTTTCGGAAGTCACAAAGTACGTTGTTGTTCCGTTACGGACAGGTGCTTGAAAAACAGGCCGGTTATCGGAACGATGCAGCGAACGGGTACTTGGGTTCGCCGCAACAACTGACCTTCAAGTACTCCTTTCAGTCGGGAGAACATTTTTCGATGGCGCTGGCCGGTGAAAAAGACGCTGGTGAAGAATTTTTTAAAGGTAGCCAAAAACAGGGCTTTGACCACTACTCGTTTTTTCTTAATGTGAAAAATATTGGTGTTTTAAAAAGCTGCGTGATAGGTGATTATATGGTTAGCTTTGGGCAAGGGTTGGTAATGGGCGGACGAATGATGGGCAGTAGGGGCGGCGGAGCGGCGCAAGTCCGCCGTTTCCCGTCACTGCTTCGCGGCACCGCCTCGATGAACGAAAGTCGAAATTTTCGCGGAGTCGCCGCCGTTATCGGCAATGCACAATACGTCGGTACAATCTTTTACGGTCACCGGTTCTATGATGCAAAAATTGCCGTTGACTCGTGCGGAGACGAATTTCTCAACGGCAACTTGACCACTACGGGCTACCATCGAACCGATTCGGAAATAGCAGCTAAAAACACCGTTCGTGACAGAACTTATGGCGCTCATTTTCAATTGAAAAGAAGAATTTTTGAGATAGGTGTTACCGCTGTGCGAACCCAATATTTGAGGAATCTTCCCCCTTCGGACGAGCGAGTGGATGTGTATTGTGGCTCTCCTGTTGTTAATTTAGGGACGGACTACAAAGTCATCTTACGGCAGACGGTGCTGTTTGGTGAAATTGGTGTTAGTGTTGTTGAGAAAACGCCGGCGTTTGCCATTTTGCAGGGTGGCTTGTTCAAACCCGACCCGCGGAGCACGCTTTCTGCGGTGTTCCGTTACTACGATCGTTCGTACGAAGCGCCAAATGCTTCAGCATTTGGCGCGGGCAGCTCGTGTAGCAACGAGTGGGGCTTGTATGTCGCCGCCGATTATGTGACTGGCCGCCGCTCTTCTTTGTCTCTTTTTGCCGACTTCTACCGTTTCCCGTGGCTTCGATACAAGGCGGATAAGCCCAGCGGTGGTTTTGACATCGGTGCAAAGTTCAATGTCTCCCTCACCAAAAATTTAACTGCTTCTTTCAAATACCAGTATTCTATGATTGAACAAAACTACCGGCTGACGGATTATTATCAGTCTGTCCCCACCATTCAGAAACATCGGTTCCGCTGCGTGGTTAGTGCGACTCCCATCTCGTGGCTGACACTGAAAACGCACGCTGAAACGGTGGTGAACTCCATTTCTGAAAGTCAGATTCTGAGAAACGGATTCCTGCTATTTCAAGATGTGGCTTTCAAATTTGAAAAATGGAATCTCGGACTTACCGGACGATTTGCTCTTTTCCAAATGGATTCGTATGATGAACGTATCTATGCGTATGAGAATGACTTGTATCAAACCTTTACCATCAACAGTTATTATGGGAAAGGGGTAAGATATTATATCGTAGTGAGTTACGGATATGCTTTTTTCGATTTGCAACTCAAGTTCTCTCAAACCTACTACGATGATCGCTCAGTCATTAGCTCCGGGTTGTCACAAATTGACGGACGAACCAAAAGCGAACTTCGCTTACAGATGCTATTTCATTTTTAAATAATCACAACAATTATCGCAAACCGTCCCCTCCAACTTCATAACTTCCAACTCCCTGCCTCATTCTTCATACTTTATACTTTATACTTTATACTTCCTACTTCCTACTTCCTACTTCCCACTTCCTACTTCCTACTTTATACTTTATACTTTATACTTTATACTTAAAACCAACGTTATGCTATCGGTAAAAACAAGACTTATGACAGATGTCCCGCTGTCGTCACTTTTAGACGATTTTTTAAAAGAGAATAAGATGGAAGCTGCTTTCGACGAACATACGGCAGCTGCTCGTTTCAGTGAACTTCTCTCTGAAACGATGCGTCCTCATATCCAAAAAGTATGGGCAGAGCGGGGACAATTGTTTGTGAAATGCGATAGTGCAGTCGTCAAATTTGAGTTGTTGAACCGTCGTTCAGAATGGCTTCAGCAGCTGAATG
This sequence comes from Bacteroidales bacterium UBA1756, assembly GCA_002314795.1. GTDB lineage: Bacteria > Bacteroidota > Bacteroidia > Bacteroidales > WCHB1-69 > UBA1756. The sequence goes on from DCHI01000054.1 coordinate 31,549, forward strand.
CCGGTTTTGCAGAAACGGTAATCAAAGAAATTGTCGTTTTATAAAAAAAGAGGTTCCAGACGGAACCTCTTCGTGATTATTTCTTTAAACTGGCTTTTACAAACTGATAGAAAAGCGGGTGGGGACGGTTCGGACGGGACTTGAATTCCGGATGGAACTGGCACGCCACGAACCACGGATGGTTGGGAAGCTCTATCATTTCCACGATGCTTTCATTGGGCGAAGTGCCACAAATCACCATTCCGGCTTTTGTCATAGCATCACGGAACTCGTTGTTGAACTCGTAACGATGACGATGGCGTTCGAAAATTTCTTCTTGTCCGTAAGCTTCGTATGCCTTGGTCCCCTTCACTAATTTGCACGGGTATTTTCCTAAACGGAGGGAGCCACCGAGAATGCTGTACTCATTTTGTCCCGGAAGGAAGTCGATGATGGGATACGGCGTATTGGCATCGATTTCACGACTGTTTGCTCCTTCCATACCACAGACGTGGCGAGCGAACTCGATGAGAGCGATCTGCATTCCGAGGCAGAGTCCTAAATAGGGGATGTTGTTTTCACGGGCGTAGCGAGCCGCGTTGATTTTTCCCTCAATACCACGCGAACCGAAACCGCCAGGTATAAGAATGCCATCGGCTTCGCGAAGCATCATACCGGCACTTTTTTCTGTAAGTTCTTCGGAATCAATCCACATAATGTCCATCTTCGCGTGATTGTAAATGGCGGCGTGCTTCAGTGCTTCCACCACACTCAAATAGGCATCTTGTAATTCTATGTATTTGCCCACCAATGCGATATGGACGGTTTTGTCAACGATTTTGCTTTTGGCAACCATATCTTGCCATTCGCTGAGATCCTTTTCGTTGCATTGCAATTTCAACCGTTTGATAACCTGTTCTGCCAGTCCTTCTTCTTCCAAAGCCAACGGAATTTCATAAAGAGACGGCATATCTAAGTTCTCGATGACGTTCTCATATTTCACATTGCAGAAAAGTGACAATTTTTCTTTGATGTCTTTTCCCAAGGCGCGGTCACAGCGGCACACCAAAATGTCGGGTTGGATGCCGAGACCGAGCAGTTCCTTCACACTGTGCTGGGCGGGTTTGGTTTTCAACTCGTTGCTGGGAGTGATGGACGGAACCAAAGCCACGTGAATGTACATACAGTTGGCGGGGCCTTCTTCAACGGCGAATTGGCGAATGGCTTCCAAGAAGGGGAGACTTTCATAGTCACCAACCGTACCGCCGATTTCCACGATGGCCACGTCCGCGTTGTTCGTGGTTGCATTCAAACGGATTTTCTCCTTAATCATATTGGTGATGTGGGGAATCATTTGAATGGTGGAGCCAGCATAAACACCGTTTCGCTCGTTATTGATGACGGTGTAATACACTTTCCCAGCGGTGACGTTGCAATGTTTGTTCAGATTTTCGTCAATAAAACGTTCGTAATGGCCAATATCAAGGTCGGTTTCACCGCCATCTTCCGTTACATAAACCTCTCCGTGCTGGTAGGGATTCATCGTTCCCGGATCTACATTCAAATAGGGGTCCAACTTCTGCATTGTAACCCTTAATCCTCTGTATTTCAATAATCTACCTAATGATGCAGCAGTAATTCCCTTTCCTAATCCGGAAACAACTCCGCCTAATACAAATACATATTTTGTTGCCATAATCTGATTTTGAAAAAAGACGGGTGCAAAAATACGTTAATTTTGTGGAACTTACGCATTTTGAGGACAAAAAAAAGGGAGACCGTCAAAGTCTCCCTTTCGTCTTATTCAAAAGAAAAATTATTTTTTGATGAACTTTTGAGTAGCGGTACCGTTTTCACCGTTCAAACGAACGAAGTAAACGCCATTGTCCAAATTGCTAACGTTGACTTGCATATTGTCAACAACGCTTGCACTGTAAACAACTTGACCCAAAACGTTAACGATTTGGATGTTGTCATAACCAGCTGCTTCAACGTTCAAAACGGTAGTAGCGGGATTCGGGAAAATGTTTACGTTAGCTGCAGCATTTTCAGCGATTGCGGTAGTAGGTTCTGCATTGATTTGAATGTCATCCAACATAATTTGAGCACCATCTTGACCAAGGTAGCTGAATCTGAATTTAACATTAGATTGACCTGCTACATTAGAAATGTCAGGAGTTGCTTGGAAATACTCGAAGTTTTCATATTCGCCAATGGTTTGGCTGTCCCAGATATCAGAGTAACTAGCACCACCATCTGTACTTACAGCGACAACAAGATGATAGTTCGGGTTAGGATCAACGCCCCAGTAATAAGAGAGTGAACACCAAAAAGAAAGCGTAGGATTTGTCATATTGGTGAAGTCGAAAGTAGGGCTGATTAATTTTTCATCTTGAACATTGAGGTCCTCATCATAGGTGCAATTAGCAAAGGATGATCCAGTATGTGCTGATCCATCAGTTTGATCTGTGCCAATTCCCCAGGTATAGGAGCTGCTTGATTGAACTTCCCACTGGCCGAAACCATTTTCAAAACCTTCTTCGTAAGGGAAAGAAGCTTGTGCATTTAATGCAACAACGGCAAAGCAAATTGCCAAAAGGGATAAAACTTTTCTCATAATGTTTTAATTTAAGTGAATAAATAAATTGAGCGGCAAAAATACGCCTTTTTTCAAATATTGTGCATAATTGAAAATTTTTTTTTTACGATAAAATTTCTGCTAAAATAGGTACGGAATCAATATGATAAATCTGTTCGTTATGTTTGATGTAATAACGTAAAAGTCCGTATAACAATTCGTTGCGAATCTGTTTGGGCGGAAATTCCTCCATCCTTCGTCCGTTCATCAGGTCAAAAAGATAAGTGGATGCCTCTTTCGTCAAGTAGTCCGGGTACTCAAAATATTCATTTACGAAGCACGCTTCTTCGATAGAAAAGTGGCAGTTTTGTTCAGAAAAGTTGTCTTTTGGGAAAAAACCGAGAATTTTGGAGAGGTCAACCAAAAAACGAAGATGAACATCTGTCAATTGGGTCTTTTCGTCATCCAAAGCTATCAACGACTGTTCGATAAAGTCATAAACGGCTTCGTCCGGCTGATAGTCCATCAATAATTTGTAAATCAATTCATTATAAAAAATAAAAATCGTTCTACGGACCATATCGAACGGTATGAGCGAGTAGGGTTGGTACAACGAAATTTCACGCAAATACTTCAATCCGTCACGGTGGTCGTCAAATGTCACCTCCACCAAAGACAGATTTTCCAATAAAGCCAGCACGCCCTTTCCCCTTTTCCCGAACGCCCCCTTCACCATAAACCCTTGAACACCAGCCTCCCGCGTGAACATCTTCACGACCACGCTCGTTTCCGAGTATTTCGTTTTGTTCAGTACAATGGCCTTTGTTTTGATGTCCATCCGTAAATGCAGAGACGCGATTTATCGCGTCTCTTTATATATTATGATTTATCGCGTCTCTTTATATATATTTATCGCGTCTCTTTATAATGTGTTATGATTTATCGCGTTGCCGTTTATTTTGTGCCGCAGTTCCTACCCTTCAATATGAATGAGGAGCCCTTTCAGGTAGCTGCCTTCGGGATGGAAGATGTCAACGGGGTGGTCGGTGGCGGCCTCCAAATGTTTGATGACGCGGACGCGCTTGCCTTCCATAGCGGCAGCCGAGAAGACAATGGTTTGAAAATCTTCCTTGGAAATGGCCTGCGAACACGAAAAAGTGAAAAGGAAGCCGCCTTTGCGAACCTTCTGCATCGCCTTCCGGTTCAGGTTGCGGTACCCTTTGATTCCCTGTTCCTTCACTTTATGATGCTTGGCAAAGGCGGGCGGGTCGAGCACAATCACGTCGTAACTTTCATCGGGAACGTGTTCGAAAAAGTCGAAAACATTTTCTGCAAACGAGCAATGCCGTTGCAGGTAACTGTCGCCCAATTCGGCAATGTTCATTTCTGTAAAGTCGATGGCTTTCTTGGAAATATCCACGGAATCAACGTGTTGGGCACCGCCGGCGAGCGCGTAGGCAGAAAATCCGCCGGTGTAGCAAAACAGGTTGAGAACTTTCCGGTTGGCGGAATAGCTGCGAACCAAGTTGCGGCTGTCGCGCTGGTCGATGAAAAAACCGGTTTTTTGTCCGCGGATGATGTCGATATGGAACGGAACGCCATTTTCTTTTACGATAACGTCATCAAAAGAACCGTAGAGTAATTCGTCAACAGGTTGAAAACCACGAATTTCCGGAAGTGTGGCCACACTTTTGTCATAGATGGAGCGTACGCGGTCGCCAAAAATATCTTTCAAAATAGTGACAAACGTGTCACGAAGACGGTACATTCCGTACGAATGAAATTGCAGCACGATGTTCCCGTCGAACCAGTCCACGATAAGTCCGGGCATAAAGTCACCTTCGCCGTTAATCAGGCGGAAAACGTTGGTTTCTGGATTGTTTAAAAGTCCGATTTCTTTACGTAGGTCCGCTGCATTTTCAAACTTTTTCCTCCAAAAATTCTCATCAGGATTTACTTTTTCAAAACTGAAAATCTTGATACAGGTGGAGCTGTTGTGATAATGACCGGTTGCCATATATTGTCCGGCAGCGTCGTAAACCTCCACGACGTCGCCGTCGGCGATGCCGTCATCTTGTCGGAGGATGGCTCCTGAAAAAACCCAGGGGTGAAAGCGTTGCAAGGACTTTTCCTTGCCGCGTTGCAAAGTTACTTTTTTCATTATTCGTCGTCTTCTACGTATTCTTTGTGTTTAGCATAATTGCGCCATTTGTCCAAAACCTCCGCAAAATCGGCGGGCATTTCAGAATCAAACAGCATATATTTTCCGGTGACGGGGTGTGTGAACCCGAGCGACTTGGCGTGCAGTGCCTGACGCGGCATCGCCTTGAAACAGTTGGTTATGAACTGTTTATATTTGGAAAAAGTAGTTCCTTTGATGATTTGGTCGCCTCCGTACGCCTCGTCATTGAAAAGCGGGTGCCCGATGTGTTTCATATGGACACGAATCTGATGCGTGCGTCCGGTTTCCAACTGGCACTCAATGAGAGTGACATAGCCGAAGCGTTCGATGACGCGATAGTGTGTAACGGCGTGCTTGCCCGCATCACCTTCCGGAAAAACCGTCATTACCAAACGGTTACGTGGATCGCGACCCACATTTCCCACAATGGTGCCTTCGTCTTCCTTGAAATCGCCCCAAACCAGTGCTCGATATTTCCTGTCGATACTGTGATCGAAGAAATTGGCCGCCAACTTAATTTGGGCGATTTCGGATTTCGCCACGACCAAAATGCCGGAGGTGTTTTTGTCGATTCGGTGCAGTAGAAGCGGTTTCAACTCATTACCTTCCTTATCTTTCTGATTCAAGAAACGGAAGGTGAGAGCGTTGACCAACGTTCCCTCGTAATTTCCGAAAGCGGGATGAACCACCATACCGGCGGGTTTGTTGACGATGATGAGGTCGTCGTCTTCGTACGGAACATCCAACGGAATATCTTCGGGTTTGATTTCAAAGTCGCGGGGCGGGTGCGGCAGCAGAATGGTGATGACATCGTTGGGGTGAACGCGGTAGTTCGACTTTTCGGGCTTCCCGTTCACCAAAATGCACTCCGCTTTCGCCGCCTGTTGGATGCGGTTTCGCGACGTGTTGGCCATCAGGTTCGTCAGATAGCGGTCCATTCGGATTAATTCCGTCCCAGGGTCCGCAACAAATCGAAAATGTTCGTAAAGTTCGTCTTTCTCTTCTGCTTGTTCTTCAATGATTTCGTCTTCTTTTTTCATACTATTTGGCAAAATCGTTTTGGGCCGCAAAAATACGAGAAACAACTTTATAAACCTTACAAACTTTATGAACTTTACAAACTTAAATAAATTTTAAAAGAAAAAAATCCATTCATTATTAAAGAAATAATTGTATTTTTGCACGCTTTTGTGTAAAAGCTTTAATAAGGATAATCAATTTAAAACCAATATCTTATGAGAAGAAATTTTAAAGTTATTTTGTTTGCGGGCTTTGTCGGTCTGCTTTTATGGGGCTGTGGTCTTGGGAAAATGGTTCCCCGCTATCCCGAAGTAAGCATCAAATTGGATAACGAAAACCTTGAAAATAAAGGCGGTCAGGTCGCTTATCAAGTCAAAGGTACCATTCCTCCGAAGTATATGAAGAAGAAAGCCACGATGACCGTGACTCCTACCATTGATTATAATGGACAGAAGATTGCCTTGACGCCCATTGAACTTCAAGGGCAGAAAGCCAAAGCCAAAGGAACCGTCATCAATTACAAAAATGGTGGCAACTTCTCTGGAAGCGGCTCCTTCGAATTCAAAGAAGGTTACGAACAAGCGAACCTCGTCGCTGCAACGGTTGCCAATAAAAAGAAAGCTACCCACACCTTTGACGACGTCGTTCTTTGCGAAGGCATCTGCAACTCCGCCGCTTTGATGGACATCAACCCGACGTTGGCTGAAAAAGCAGGAAACGGTACTTGCCTCCTTTATGGCGAACACGGCTACAAAGCTGAACTCATCACCAACACCGCCGTTCTTTATTTCGCACTCAACAAATCAGACCTCAATATGAACCTCCAGCTCAACAAGAGCGATGCTGCTAAGAAGGCCGTTGCTGATTTCGCAGCATTTATGAGAGAAGGTCGCAAAATCAACAAAATCGTCATCACGGGTTGGGCTTCTCCAGAAGGCGAAGAATCTTTGAACCAAGGTCTTTCCGAAAAACGTGCCGAACAAGGCAAGAAATGGTTTGAAAAAGAATTTGACAAATACCTCCGCGAATACGCCAAGGAAAACAAAATCAAATACAAAGATTTGCAAAAACCGGAAATCGTTTTCGACGTTACTTCCCCCGGTGAAGACTGGACCGGCTTCGAAAGAGACCTCCAAGCTTCTAACATCGCTGAAAAGAACCAAATTCTCAATGTCGTTCGTTCACAACCTAACGGCGCTTTGAAGGAAGAAAAGATTCGTAATATGACCGATATCTATCCGACCATCGCTGACATCATCCTTCCTCCGCTCCGCCGCGTCGAAATTTCTATGGTTTGCCCCAAGAATCTCTTCACCGATGCTCAAATTGCCGAACTCATCAACACCAATCCCGATACGCTTTCTTTGAATGAAAAGTTGTATGCCGCTTATATGGAAAAAGATTTGGCAAAGAAAGAGACCATTTACAAAGCAATTGCTGAAAAAGAAGAAAGCGACTGGCGTGCTTACAACAATGCCGCTATTCTTGAAATCAACAACTATGTAGAAAATGGTGACAAAGCCACTCTTAATGCCGCAATGAAGAATTTGGACAAGGCCGCCGCTATTTCTCCAAGCAACGGAATCATTTTGAACAACCAAGCTATCGGTCTTTTCCTCCAGGGTGACACGGACGCTGCTATGCAAAAATTTGCTGAAGCACAAAAAGCAACTACCAACCCGATTTCTCAGGATTACAACCTTGCAATGAACCAAATCAAAGCCGGTAACTACGAAGCTGCTGCCAAGGCAATGAACAACAAGACTTGTGATTACAATATGGCTCTCGTTCAGTTGTTGCAAAAGAACTACACTGCCGCTCAAAGTACGTTGGATTGTGTTGCACAAAAAGATGCCAAGACTTACTACCTCGCTGCTGTTTTGGCTGCAAGAACCAAAAACGAAGCCAACGTCTATTCCAACCTTGAACAAGCTGTGAAATTGGATGCTTCTTACAAGGCAAAAGCAAAGAAAGACGCTGAGTTCAAGAAATATAAGAAACAGTCTAAATTCCAAGAAATTGTAAAATAATTTCAGATTTTCTTATACAAAAAAAGGCATTTTCAAAAGAAATGCCTTTTTTTGTTCCATATCACCAATCCGATTATTAGTTGTACTTTTGCAGCCGTTTTTATTGAATATGAAAAAGATACTTTTTGCTTTTACGTTTGTTTCATTTGCGATTTTTTCCGCATATTCTGCACCAACCTACCACGTTGTCAGTGACCCTCTTTTAACCAATCAGCCTTCCGATCCGGGAAAACCGCCGCGTCAAAATTCAGCAGACAATGCTGGAAAAAGAGTCTCCATCGGTATCTCCTTCGGACTCGGTCCCGATTGGTTGTACTCTAAAACAGACTCGATAGAAAACAATGGAACCGTGCTCAATCTCAAATACGGAGTTCCTATCGATATCAATTTCACCACGAAAAACAACTACTATTTTACGACTGGTCTTTTCTTCAACCATTCGGGATGCCAACTGAATTTTGTGAATACGTTGGATGATGGATTGCTGGTGCCGACGAAGCGCAAATATAGTGCCATCTACCTGGCTATCCCTACCGGTATTAAACTGAAAACGCCCAGTATGTCGAATTTCGTGATTGCTGCACAATTCGGACTTTCACACGCTATCCGCTTATCGGCAAAACGAATCGACAAATGTGAGGTGAACGACGAAAAATACACATCCAGAAAAACGGCCTGTACAGAGGAAACGGCGCTTTTCCGCGAGTCCGGTTTCATCGGCGCAGGGCTGGAATACATCATCAAAGATGATTTCCGCTGCTTCTTTTATGCCACTTATTCGCACGCTTTTACCAATTTCTTTAATCCGGATAAAAGTCATCTGGTTAGCAAAGAAATCAAGGACAAAGGGAATATTGGTAGTGTGGAATTTACTTTAGGTGTCTGTTTCTAAATCTTAAAAGATGAAAATAATCTGCATCGGACGGAATTATCTTCCTCATATTCAAGAATTAGGGCACGAAGTTCCGACCGAACCGACTTTTTTCTTAAAACCAGACTCCTCCGTCATTACACGAAACCGTCCCTTTTTCCTTCCTGATTTTTCCAATCAGATGGAACACGAAGTGGAACTTTTGGTCCGTATCAATAAAGTGGGAAAATGCATTCAGGAACGTTTTGCCCACACCTATTATGATGAAATCGGCCTCGGAATTGACTTTACCGCTCGTGACTTGCAGAAAACTTGCATTGAAAAGGGAAATCCGTGGGAAATTGCCAAGGCGTTCGACGGTTCGGCAATCGTTAGTCAATTCATTGATAAAAAAGAATTTGCGGATTTAAACAACCTCAATTTTCACTTGGATGTCAACGGCAAAACGGTTCAGTCCGGAAATAGTGGCGAGATGATTTTCTCCATTGACCGAATCATTTCGTACGTGTCACAGTTTTTTACGTTGAAAACCGGCGATATCCTTTTCACGGGCACCCCGAAAGGTGTCGGCAAAGTTGCTATCAACGACCGATTGGAAGGCTACTTGGAAGGACGTAAAATACTGAATTTCAGAATAAAATAAGATTCTTAAAAAAACTTTTTTCAAATTTTTGTTCCGTAATGAAACATAACATTTCACTACGGTTGCTTTTGTATGAGGTTTCGGATGGGAATCGCTCTCTAAAAAATTAGGAAAAGTGTATTTTTGCCGCTCGAAATTATTAGGAAAAGTGTAATAAAAGATGCTTTATAGAAAGATTACCAGCAAAATAGAAAGTTACCTGAAGTCAAATAGCAATAAGATGTTGGTGGTAGATGGCGCAAGGCAAATCGGGAAGTCTTTTATCATTCGCCATATTGGTTCGCAAATGTTTGCCAATTACATTGAAATCAATATGGAATTGGACAAACAGAAGGACCGCCTGTTTGCAAATGTACATTCGGTGGAAGATTTTATGTTAGTATTGAGCTCCATTGCTGGAAGCAAGATGAAATCAAAAGAGGACACACTCGTGTTTATCGATGAAATTCAAGTGTATGACCAATTGCTGACGTTGGCAAAATTTCTTATGCAAGACGGGAGGTTTACCTACATCGCGAGTGGTCTCAGCTGGGAATCGCCCTTCGGACGACGCAAAGTATTCCGCTTGGAAGTATCCAAATTGAACGTATGTATCCTCTTGATTTTGAAGAATTTATTATTGCAAATAATGTCGGGAGCTTGGCCATTGAGGCAATGCGGAATTGTTTTGCCCAACGGTTGCCACTTGAGGATGCTATACATAACCGAATGATGGATCTTTTCCGAAAATATCTTCTCGTAGGTGGAATGCCCGACGCTGTCAATACATTTATAGCAGAACACAATCTTGTTTCTGTTAGAAAAGTCCATAGCGATATTCGAAACTTGTATAAGCAAGATGCCGCAAAATACGAAAAGAACTTTGATCGGAAACTGCTCATCCAACGTATTTACGACCTTATTCCTTCTAATCTTGAGAATAAGAAAAAACGCGTCGTCGCTAAAAATATTGAGGATAAAAAAGGACAACGAATGTCTAATTATAGTGCTGAATTTGAATATCTTATCAGTTCTGGAATCGCACTTGACGTGTTGGCGGTCAGTAATCCCGTTTATCCTTTGTCCGAAAGTAGTACGAAAAATTTACTGAAGTTGTACATCAATGACATCGGTCTGTTAACAAGCATTCTTTATCGTAATAATATAGCCCCCATTATGCAGAATGAGTGCAGCGTAAATTTGGGTTCCGTTTACGAAAATGTTGTCGCACAAGAGTTGAAAGCGCACGGATTTGCTCTTCATTACTACGACAATAAGAAGCACGGTGAGGTAGATTATCTTGTGGATGATGCCGACGCGACTTCTATTCTTCCTATTGAAGTAAAGTCAGGAAAGGATTATTGGGTTCATAGTGCGTTAGATGGTTTCATCAATAATCCAGAATATAAAATTCCTCAAGGAATCGTATTTAGTAACGAACCTCGTGTTTTTCAAAAGAACGGAATCGTTTATTTCCCGATTTATTACGTAATGTTCTTGCTTCCAAGCAAAAATGATAGAGCCGACTTCATTGAGATATAGACGGGATGAAAGAAATCGAAAAAAAACGTACCTTTGCCAGCTATTTTCAACTCGGACAATAAAAATACTAATTTCTTGTAACTTACTAAAAATCATAACTTTACAAACCTTATAACATTACAAACTTTATAAACCATAATAGAAATGAAATTAAAAATCAGATTGATTGTGATGAACTTCCTGCAGTATGCCGTGTGGGGAGCTTACTTGACTTGTATGGGCAAGTACTTGGGTAAATGTGGATTGGGTACGAACATCGGTATGTTTTATGCTATGCAGGGAATCGTTTCTCTGTTTATGCCCGCCTTGATGGGAATCGTTGCTGACCGTTGGATTCCCGCACAAAAGACCTTGGGACTTTGCCATATTTTGGCCGGTGGCGCTATGGTTGCCGCCTGCTTCTACGGCCTTGCGACACCCACTCCGAGTTATGCTATTCTTTTCAGCATTTATTCCGTGAGCGTTGCTTTCTATATGCCGACGATTGCTTTGTCTAATTCCGTGGCTTACAGTGCATTGGAAAAAGGTGGATTGGATACCGTCAAGGATTTCCCTCCCATCCGTGTCTTTGGAACCATCGGGTTCATCTGCGCTATGTGGGCCGTCGATTTGGTACATATTTCAGATACTCCATACCAGTTTCTGTTGAGCGGCGTTTTGGGCTTGATTCTCGGTGTTTATTGCTTCACCTTGCCGAAATGCGATATCAACAAGTCTCAGGAAAAGAAATCATTTGTTGAAGCCCTTGGTTTACAGGCATTTTCATTATTCAAACAGAAGAAGATGGCTATCTTTTTCATCTTCTCGATGATGTTGGGCGCGGCGCTGCAAATCACCAATGGTTTTGCAACTCCGTTCATCTCCTCCTTTGCTGCTGACCCGGAATTAGCTGATACTTTTGGTGTAAAATATTCCGTCATCATCTATTCCATTTCGCAAATTGCTGAAACGCTTTGCATCTTGTTGATTCCTTTCTTCTTGAAAAGATTTGGTATCAAGAAGGTTATGCTGATGGCGATGATTGCGTGGTTCTTCCGTTTCGGCCTCTTCGGAATCGGCAATACCGGCTCTATGGTTTGGGCCATCATCCTTTCTATGATTGTTTATGGATTCGCATTCGACTTCTATAACATTTCCGGTTCCTTGTTCGTCAATCAGGAGACTGACCCGAGCATTCGTTCTTCCGCACAAGGTCTTTTTATGTTGATGACCAATGGGTTAGGCGCAACGATTGGTACGTTGGCTGCTCAGGCAGTTGTCAATCATTTCTGTGCGTGGAACGAAAACGGACTTTTGGTAGGCATTGAAGGTACGGGTGGCTGGCCAACGGTTTGGTACATTTTTGCTGGCTACGCGCTCGTCGTCGCTATCCTGTTCGCCATCTGTTTCAAATACAAACACGACCCGAACAAGATTTATAAATAAAGATGGGAAATCGGCAATATTTATTCTATGGCAATAAATCCCGTCATTGAAGAAAGTTGGAAACGCGAGCTGGCTGACCAGTTCGCGTCTCCTTATTTTGAGCAGTTGAAAACTTTTTTGATTGCTGAAAAGCAGCAGTTTCCAGTTTATCCTCCTGGAAATCTGATTTTCAATGCTTTCAATCTCACGCCTTTCGATGAAGTGAAGGTGGTGATTATCGGCCAGGATCCGTATCACGAGCCGGGGCAAGCGCACGGACTCTGTTTTTCGGTTCAGCCGGGAACGAAATTTCCGCCCTCGTTGATGAACATTTTTCAGGAACTGCAAAGCGACCTCGGCATCCCCACGCCGCAGAACGGCAATTTGGAAAACTGGGCCCGCCAGGGAGTGCTTCTGCTGAACGCCACGCTGACGGTTCGGGCTCATCAGGCGGGCTCGCACCAGCGCCGCGGCTGGGAAACATTTACGGACGCCGCGATTTCCTCCCTTTCCGCCAAACGAAGTGGCATCGTCTTTTTGCTGTGGGGCTCGTATGCACAACAAAAAATCCAGCTGATTGATGCAAGCAAGCATTTCATTCTGACGGCGCCACACCCGTCGCCGCTTTCAGCGTTCCGCGGCTTTTTCGGCTGCCGCCACTTCTCTCAAACCAACGAACTTTTGGCGCGCTCCGGCCAAACTCCAATCGACTGGCGTTTGTAAGTTCATTCCCTTTTAATAAAAAAATGTATCTTTGCCGAAAAATTTCGTAACGAAAAATTTCGTAATATGAAAAACCCTTTTAAATTTGGCACAATCGTTGAAGACGAATTCTTTACAGATCGGGTGGAAGAAGTCGCCTACATAAAGCAATTTATTGAAAGCGAAAACCATTTGGTGCTAATCAGTCCCCGAAGATTCGGTAAAAGCAGCGTCGTTAAAAAAGCCCTCAGGGAATCGTTGCGGCAAAGTATTACGCTCAACCTTCAGAATGTGACATCGGAGGCCGATTTGGCTGCCAAGCTCCTTCGAGAGATTTATAAAATACATCCTTTTGAACGTGTCAGACAATTTGTGATGCGTTTTCGTGTCATTCCGACACTCACTACCAATCCAATTACCGGCGCAATTGATTTATCGTTTCAGCCTACCGAAAATCCTAACGTTCTCCTTGAAGATGTAATGGAACTGATGGATGGCATCTCTTCTCCTGACAATCGGCTCGTTGTCGTTTTGGATGAATTTCAAGAAATTATCAGTCTGTCATCCAATTTAGATAAACAATTACGAGCAATGATGCAGTCTCAGAAAAACATCAATTACATCTTGTTGGGAAGTCAAGAAACGATGATGACCGATATTTTTGAGAAAAAGAAATCCCCTTTTTATCATTTTGGTCAACTAATGAGATTGAAGCCCATACCGCGCACTGATTTTAAAAATTATATATCCACTCGATTGCAGAATTGCATAAAGAACGAGGTGGACACGATTACAAATCAAATCCTGGATTTTACTCACTGCCATCCGTATTATACGCAACAGTTGGCTGCTCAAATTTGGCAGATTTGTATGCTTCAGCCCGCATCGGACGATATTTTCTTTACTGCCATTCAGCAGATTGTAGAAATTCACGACCTTGATTATGAAAGACTTTGGGTCAATTTCAACAAAACGGATAAAAGTATTCTGATTAAGTTGGCTAAGAATTTACCGATTCAAGGATACGAACATAAAACGAGCACGACTTATAGTGCCTTGAAAAGACTACAAAAGGCGGGGTTCGTTATTTACACGACAAAATTTGAAATAGAAGATCCTTTTTTCTGTAATTGGATTTGTAAAGAAATAGATTGATTTTCAACTTTTTATAAATGAAAAACATACTGGCATTTCTTGACGCGCTGATGCGAAACAATGACCGCGAATGGTTTCAGACGCATAAATCGGAGTATGTGGCCGCTCAAGCCCATTTCAACGATTTTGCCCAAAAGTTGATTGCGGAAGTGGGAAAATTTGACGATTCCGTGAAAGATTTGACGGTCGCAGACTGCACGTACCGTATTTACAAGGATATGCGTTTTTCAAAGTACAAGATTCCGTACAAGACGCATATGGGTGCTTATCTTTGTCCTCACGGAAAAAAATCCGGCTATGCAGGTTATTATTTCCATCTGGAACCGGTTGATTCAGAGGATTATTCGTTCGGAAATTTGTTGGCCGCCGGTTTGTACAACCCGACTCCTTCCTTGGCAATTGCCATCCGCAACCGCATTTTCAACGAGCCCAACGCATTCGAAAATGCACTCAAGGCGGCGGAACATTACCATTGGGACGACAATGACCGTTTGAAAAAAGTGCCGAATGGCTTTCCGCAGGATGCCGTCCACGCGGAATTTCTAAAACTTAAAACTTTTACCATTGCTGCTCCGCTCCCCGATGAAATCGTTCTTGGACCTGAAAATAAACTCTTGGAATATGTCGTTTCTATCTTTCGCGAAGCCAAACCCTGCAACGATTTCATCAATCAAGTGATTGAGTCCGGTTGCTGGTAGAACTCTCCTTTTCTAAAAAAATATGGGAATTATTGCACGACAAAGCATTAAAGGAACTATTGCCAACTACATTGGTGTGGCAATCGGATTTGTTACAACATTTTTTGTCCTCACTGCGTATCTGACGCCGGAGGAGGTCGGCTTGACGCGCGTGTTGGTAGATGCCGCCACACTGTTCTGCTCGCTTTCATTGTTAGGAACCACCTCGTCAACCATACGGTTTTATCCGCTTTTTAAAGATGAAAGTAGAAATCTGCAAGGACTTTATTTCTGGACTTTAATCATTCCGTTTGTCGGTTTTTTATTGTTTCTTGCTGCTTTTTTTATTTTTAAAGGATTGATAATAAGCACGTTTACAGATAAATCACCGCTATTTGTAAACTATGTCTATTATACGTTGCCGGTTGCATTTTTCATTCTGTATATGACGGTTTTCGAGACGAACGCCACGTTATTGTCACGCGTTGCCGTTCCTCGTTTCATCCGAGAGGTTTTTATCCGTTTGGGGTTGTTGGCCGGCTATTTGCTGTTTGGTTTTGATGTTATTGATTTGGATGGGCTGGTTATCGTTCTTTGTGCCACATACGGTTTGGGAGCGTTGTTCAATCTCTGCTATTTGCTGTTTTCGCAGAAAATCTCGTTTAAACCAGACTTTAAAAACATCACGCCGGCACTTCGGCGCGATTTCCTTTTATACACACTGTTTCTGCTTACTTCCGCCATTGTGAGCAGCGTTCTTCCCACGTTGAGCAGTTTCTTCATCAGTGCCAAATTGGGGCTGACTTTTACAGGCATTTACGCCATTGCCAACTACATTGCGGCGGTGGTTGAGATTCCGTCCCGTTCGTTGAATGCGTTAGTGCAGCCGCAGGTGGCGGTTGCCTTGCGAGCCACACCGCCCGATGTACAGACCGCCACTCGGTTGTACCAGAAAGTTTCCTTGAACCAACTTATTGTCGGTATGGTCATCCTGATTCTGATTTGGATCAACATTGACCTGTTTTTCGCCTTGCTTCCCAATGGACAAGAGTATGCTTTAGGAAAATGGGTGGTACTGATTTTAGCATTAACCAAGTTGTTTTCTTCGGCGGTTACTGTTGGCGGCTCCTCGTTAAGTTACACCCGTTTTTACTATACGTCCTTGTTCTTCACTTTGTTTTATACGGTGGCGTCCATCTTCTTGAACACGTACCTTATTCCAATTTATGGAATCGAAGGAGGTGCCTTGGCTACGTTGATTTCGTGTGTGGTGTATAATGCGGCATTGTTGCTTTACGTTTGGATACGCGTGCGGACGACCCCGTTTTCCAAACGACAGATTTGGGTTCTCGTTATCGGATTTATTATGTTGGCAATCAATTATTTGCTGGTTCTTTTATCCAACGTCTGTTGTTCCGAACCTTCCACCATAGTTGAGATTGTGATTGCCATCATTCGCACGGGCGTTGTAGCAATTGCGGGACTTTTACTTTTCTATTATGGAAAAGTTTCGGAGGATTTCAACTCCTTGATATTAAAAGTATGGAGTAAGCGCCCCGGTTGTAAATTCGCCAAATAGCGGATAATATTTGCAAATTTCACTTCGCAGAAGAAATAATTTTATTGCAAGTTGCTGATTTGTAATAATGTAATTGATGTTGACGAAGCAAATAATTTTTGTACTTTTGCGCCTTGGAAAGTTGCCAGAGAGGTCGATCGGGGCAGACTCGAAATCTGTTGAACCCTTCGGGGTTCCGGGGGTTCGAATCCCTCACTTTCCGCAAGGCAAAAGCAGCGTGAAAACGCTGCTTTTTTCGTAGGCGAAATGTCGTCGCCAGCTCGCTGGCGAAAGACGGAGCGCCTACGAAAAAAGCCACTGCAAAGCAGTGGCTTTTGCCTTGCAAGGGAGCCCGCGGCGGCGCGTGCGCCGTCAAGCCCCAAGTCTTGGAAGATGGGAAGCAGCTTGTCGAAGCCGCCCGCCCCGGAGAAGCCCGCGAGCACCTTCTTCAGTGCCTCGTTCATGTCGTTCTCAATCAGGTTTGTGAACTGCTCAAGTTCCATTCCCGCGACTTGGGCGAACTCGGCGGGTTTGGAGATGACCTTCTGTATCAGCTTTTGGAAGGCGGTGGCCGACATCTCCACTTTCTGCATATCTTGGTCAAGGGCGGATGCGAAACCGAGGATCTGGTCGGCGGCGAGTCCGGCTTGTACGGCGATGCCGCCCAAACGCCCTGTGAAGTTGACCACGTACTGCTCGTTGGCGGTGCTGGTCTTGCCCAGTTCGTTGACGGCGGAGCCCAAAGACAGAAGCTGCTCTTTGAGGTTCTTGTCTTTGAGCATATCGGTGGACTTTTTGTAAACGTCCACCATCTTGCCGATGGCAAGTGTGGCATCGTCACCGAGAACGTCTCCCATTGAGACGTTGATGACGTCTGCCGCCTCCACGAACTGCTGGACGAGTTCCTCCGTGTTGATGCCGAGCTTTCCGGCGATGTAGGCGAGGTTGTTGAGCTGTTCGCGTGAAGTCCGGGTGTCCATCTTCTTGAAACTCTCGTTGAGCTCCTCCACCTGCTCGTGCGTGAAGCCGGTGGTCTTCATCACGTCGGAGTAGATGTCGTCCAAGGCGGCGAGGTCTGTAGCCACCTGTTTGAGGGTGGACGTGATGTTGTCAAGAGAGGACAGGATTTGTGTGAGACCGCCGACACCTGTGCCGAACTGCATCACCTTGTCGTACATCTCCTGCCAGCCGGATTTCACCGTGCCGATTTGCCTTGCGTGCTCGTTGAGGACTTCGCGCAGTTCGCGAATCTTCTTGGCGTGTGCGATGTACTCGTCGGAACCGATGACCATTCGGTTCTGCTCATTCACAAGGCGGTTCATTTCCGCCCGTATCTGCTTGACGGAGGCTTCGACCTCCTTGCCGTTGATGTAGATGGTGACTCTTCGTGTGCTGCTCTTTTCCATAAGCTGATGTTTTGGCAAAGTTGGCACAAGTGTCCGTCACGTTATGGGACGAAGAAAGGGAAGCGTGAACTATACCAGTGCTTTCCCATTAACATATACTATTTTTTTTTCACAAGAATCAATTCTCCGAATATCAACCTTTTATTGTCCTCATAGCCACAAATTTGATTGTATTCATTGGATGAATATATAGGGATTTTTATGGTATCAGGAAAAATTCCTTTCAAATTCTGTTCATTACAATCAAATAATTCATTTTCGTAATAAGGTGCACTAAAAATTAATTCAGGCCATATGCCACAGGGTGCATCCCAATAAAAGCAAACCCAGTAATCATCATTAGATTTGATAATATTAGAAAAATCATTCAAACACTTCAATGAATCAACAAAATTTATACTGGCATCAATTCCATTGTTTGTTTTTTTACCGAAATTAAGTGTATCATTGTTTGAACTTATGATGCGTGAAATACCAATTGTAGTTTTAGAAGGGTTATACACTCCGATTAATTGTTGAGCCTTTATAGTCTTACTGTTTTTATAAAAGAGACATTTTTTCCCCAGTGTATCAGGCCAATCATACCAATGCCACCATTCAATATATACTTCATTAAAACTTAATTTCATTTGGAAAATACTGTCCTTGTATTCAAATGGGAGAGCTTCGTAATAACATACAAAAACTCCTTTGCTCTTTGATTCGTCTGATGAATGGGTATGCCACCATTTGGCAGTGCCTTTTTGTAATTCAAGCTTTCTGTTAATCGTGTCAAGAATTTGGTCGCGCTCCTTGAATATGTATGCAATGCCAGCAAATGCCGTTACTATAACAAAAGTTATTCCTAATCGTTTTATTTTTACCATGGTTTTGATGGTTTGATTGTCTTTCCTTGTGGATTTGCTTTCTTAATCTCATTGTAGATAGTTATAGGAATCGCTGTATTGGACATATGTTTAACAAACATATATACAGGGTCTGATTGTACAACAATTTGTCCTAATTTAGTAAACTGTGGTTCTTGACTATCTGATTTTGTTTTGACATTAGCACTATTTAATGCGGACACAACTGCTTGAATACAATTGTTAGAAGTGAAATGGTATTGTTCTCCTAACTTCTGTTTCATCTGATTTCTAATCATATCATCTTGTTTTGCAGTAGTTGGCAACACATATGCTTCTGTATAATAAGTACCACCTTCCCCATCATGATTTACTGTATTTTCTTGGTGACTATTTAGAAATTCTTTGACGGAGCCCCAACCTTTATTATCTTTTCCCGCATATCCTATATCATCGCCAGTTCCTGAACTTGAACCTGACGAGCTTTTGTCATCACCATTCTTTGAATACAGGTACCATCTATTGTCTTTGCCTTGAATAAGTAATGCAGCATGTCCCATTCCTCCGACGCTATTTCCTGCTAATAGTACAGCACAACTATCCCCTGATGGATCAATTACTCTCACCGGATTGTTCGCACAATACACATATGGACTTAGCGACGGATATTTGTCACTCATCGGATCCACCGAGAGCCAAATGGAGAGGTTGCTGTTGTAATAGCGGGAACCGAAGTACGAGAAGCCTGTCTCTTCGTCACGTTCTTTGCCAGAGAAGGTGTAGCGGGATTGGTAGTCTCCGCCAGTAATGCGCTGCGTGATGAAAGGCCCACCCCAAGCATTGTATTGGAAGTGTTCGTAGCCGTGCCCTGCAGTATCAGTCACCCACGATGCACTACCCAAATGGTCGCTATGTTGCCAATAGGTGGTGTGACGGCTGCTCCAATGGGCGGGAAGTGTGCGGAAGTTATAGAATTGTCCCGGAGGTATGCTGTCAGGGGTATAGAAATCCACAACTGCCTGTTTTGCAACAAGAGCCGCATTTGACGTGGCGTGGCTGTTGAGTCCAGTGATATTTCCATCACCTATACGGCTTGCAAAACGTTCGTTTTCAACAAAGTAATGCTTTGTATAGCCATTGGGGGTAACTACCATATAGGGGGATGCATATAACACGGGGTTTTGGTAGTACGGAATCTTCATGTAAAAAGAACCATTCACCAGCATAAATATCCGTTCGCCGTAGTTTTTATAGTACCTTTCCCCTGAAGCATCGTAAAAATAGCAGGAGCCAAGTGCGGGTTTGGTGACCCCTTTCAGCCTATTCTCCTCGTCCCATTGGAAATAGATGTTGTTGCCTTGCTGGGTCATATTTCCATTGGCATCCCATTTGTAGGTAACACCGTTCATGAAATTTCCCACCTCAGACAGGGTGTGAGGCTGGGTCGTTGAATTATACGAGTATATTGACTGAGAAATACCTGGCAAACCTGTCCCGACTTGGGTGGTGGAGGTTCTAATTAAAATGCGTCCGTCCGAAGTATAACTGGTTGACAAAACATTGCTTCGGTCTATGGAGCTGACTCTCCCTGTTGTCAAACGGTACAAGCTATCGTATGTATAGGTATAAGTGTATTGTCCTCCGAGGGATGATACGGCGTTGGCCGCATTGTGGATATTGGTAATATTCCCCACCCCGTCGTAGGTGTACCCGATGTCCTGTAAGAGTGTGTCCCCCACATTCCACAGACGCAGGGTTTTCAGTCGTTGCAGGGTGTCGTATGTGTATTGTGTGCGTGTGCCGTTCCCATACCACTGTCCAGATTTCAGTTCAAACTCGTTGTAAGTTGTGTGGTTGATGTAATAGTAGGTGTAGGTGGTGGATGGTATCGGATCTGGAATGATGGGGCCTACAATGCCACCGCCCCCTATGCCGCCTTTCGGCGATATCCCAGATACAAGCTTCGTCCCATAGACGGTGTCCAACATTCCACCCGTATTATACCTGTAATGCACCACTTCTCCGTCGGGATAGGTGATGGTCTGCACACGATTCCAGCTGTCGTAAACAAAACTCGTTTTGAACGAATAGCGGTAGGTTTCGTTGGGCAGCACGAAAGTGCGGTGCTCTTCCGTCACCTCGCCCAATTTTCCGTACTTGTACGCACGGAAGCCGGAAGCGTCTTCCAATAATGCGATTCTTCCGCGCTGGTTGTTGCCCGCGGTGCTATCGCCGTAAGTGTACCGCACATTGTTCTGCGGATTAATGGGATAGATGATGGAGTCCAGACGGTTGTAGCTGTAATAGTAATTGACGGTCTTGTTTGCATTGGCCAGCACCTGTGTGGTATGCTTGACCATATTCCCTGCGCCGTCATATAGATAGGTGTCCGTACCCGCATCAGGATGCACGCGCTGAACCATTCTCCCAAGCATATCGTAGGTGTAGGTGGTGGAGTATCCGCACGGGTCGGTACTTTGCAGCAACTGCCCCAGCGGGTCATATATGAAGGTGGTTACGGCACCGTGCGGAGCGATGGCCTTCACCTGCTGTTTCCTTGTCCCTGTCAGAGTGGAAACGGCAATGCCGTTGGGGTCAGTGGTGGTCGTGCTGAAATATGTCCTGCCGCTGTGTGTGCCGAAGCCGTATGAAGTCCTTGTGCTGTCCAGAGTGGGCAGTACCACCTTCAATGGGCGGTCGAGGACATCGTAAGTGGTGGATGTGAGGGTGTACGGGACATAATTCGGGTTATAGCCCATATTCTCAAGCGGTTCAACTACCGGATGGTACTGCGCAACGGTACGACCGAAGCAGTCATACACCACCTTGCCGCTCACAATATGTTTTGGGATGTCCTCCACCTCGGCGTCCTTCTTGGTCTGGAGCAGCCGCCCCAGCCCGTCACAATAAATGATGGTCTGTATGAGGTCAGTGTCGTGCTGTATGTCGTAGTGTGAGGTGACGGCGTATGAATAGGTCGGAGCAGGAGTATTATTTCCGTAGCCTCTTGGATGGTACTCCATTTGGATAGTATATGGGACGGACGCACCTTCGTTGGGACCTTTCAAGCGTACCAGTCTTCCAGCGGCATCATACCCGTAGCTCATAGTGTTGCCGTTCAAGTCGGTAGTGGTAAGCGGTTTCCCGAAATGAGGATGGTAGGTGGCCGTGGAGGTGTAGCCGAGCGCATTGTGGACGGTCACGGGGTAGGTGTGCAGTTGTGTATCGTAAGTGTATCGGGTCCACATCCTGTCTGAAAGGGATTCGTAGGGGAGGCTCATCCGCTCCACATTCCCGTACATGTCATAGTTATACTCAAACAGCTCGTAGCTGCTATTGTCGGAATAGCGCCGCAGGGAGGTCATGTCCCCGTATGTGTCGTATGTGCTTGAACGATGCTGCAGGGTTGCGCCGTGATAGTCCTTTACAACAATGTCTGTGGGAAGTGCAATCATATTCCGTTCCATCCCTGCCGCATACTGGATGTCGGCCACGAAGTATTCGTCCCTGTGCGAGGTGTCACCCCAGTTGATGTAACGGATGACGTTCCGGCGGCTGTCGTATTGTCGGGTAATTGCCGTGGTGATTTGTGGAGACTCCTGCCCTTCGTAGTAGTTCCTGAACTCAGCCTCAAACCCCGGGTATACCACGGAGGGGCAGTCGGCATCACCGACAGTGTCGCCTGTCACCATGTCAACCATGGTGGCGAAATAGAACGTCTCAACATATTTGTTCCCAGCAGCATCATACACGCAGTCGTATGTTTTCTTGCCCCTCTTGTTGAAGTGGCGGTTGTCGAAGCATTCCGCCGTGTATCTGTACACGGAGCCGTCGGGATTGTGCTGCCATGTGGTCACGGAGTCGTAGCCGTAACTGATGCGCTCGTAGCGGTTGTAGTACGGGTTGTGGTAGGAGAATGTCGTGCGGGCTGTATCGCCGCCAGCATGACTGAGGGAATCACTCACCACCGTTTCCGCAAGGTTCCACTGCCTTTGGGGGCTGTTGAAGGAGGCGGCGGAAAGTTCATAGTCAAGCTCCACCGTGCTCCCCGTGAAATTGGTGACCTTTTTCAGCAGGTTGGTCTTGCCCGAACGGTTGTACCAGACCTTCATCACATTCTCAGAGGGCGACATGACATAATCAGGACAGCCGTCACCATTGACATCCACAATCTGAACTCTGTCCTTGCTGAAAGAGCGGTTGACCGGGGAGGTCTGAACGCCTATGAAGAACTTGAAGGAGCCGAGAAAGGTGAAACCTGCCGTGACACCAATGTTAGCAGACTCGCTGTAGGAGGTGCTGTGGGAAATGAAATTGATTCCCGGTATGAATACACCCTGTGACCACTGACCGTTGCCGAGGTTGTATCTTACGTTAATGCCGGAACCTGTCTCTTCCACATAGTCAGGGAGTCCGTCACTGTTGAAATCGCAGAGCATTCCTGTGGTGTTGTTCTCCGAGTTGTTCACACCCAGTCCGCCGCTGATGCTGGCCTGTGCGATGTTGACAGCCCCGCCCAGTGTCATTCCCGAATTGTCACTTTCCCCGCTACGGATGCCAGGCAGGCGCCAATCCTCAAAAGGCAGGAAGCCATAGCCGACATTCAGTGCGGCCCTGCCTGCCGAATTGAGCTTGTCGGGAAGGCCGTCACCATTAATGTCCATGAAGGTGTAGGAGGTCTGGTCTGTGCCGCCGCCGTGACTGGCTCCGATACTGCCCTGCCCGTCAAAACTTATTTTCGCGCTCTTCTGGTTGTTGGACGACTGGCGCGTGGGCAGTGAGTAGCTTGCCCCGAAAGTACTTCCCTCTGACGAGGTGACGGAGGACGAGATTTTCTGCACATTGGCGTCAAGTGTCTGAACATCTCCGATTCCGCCCCACGGGGTGCTGTACTGGACGTATGCCTCACCGACGAAGTCAGGATAACGGTCGCCGTTCAAGTCCATATAATCCGTCAGGATGGTGTTCTCTCCGTTGGATTCGGACAGCCCCACTGAGATGGGAACAATGGGGATGTCGAGTGAGAGGGAGTAGTTGCCCAGCTTGGAGCGGTTCTGCTTGCGGATGGTCTTCACCATGCCGTAAGTCGGGTCCGGCTGGGGAATCGGAGAATCATAGTCCTCCATATCGGCGGTCTCCTCCACCGTGGCATATTGGGGAAGGCGGGTGTTGGAGATGGTGGTGCGGTCGATGAACGTGATGTTGCCGTATCCATTCCAAGACTGGTGCCGGCAGTCGGGGAGCATCTCCACCCAGCAGGTGTTGGAGGCCAGCGGATTGAACATATTATTGGCGCTGAATGAGTTCTCAAGATCATCCTGTGAGGTTGAGGCGTCTATAGAGGGGGTCTCATATATGGAGGCTGAATCTGTGACAGCAGTGGACTGCAGGTGGTCCGCATTGAGCAGCTCTATATGTATGGGTTCTGTGACGGGATAATCGTGGTTGTTGTAGGCGAACTGCCCCCATCCCCTGTACAAGGGGCCGAAGAGGATGTGTGCGATGGAGTCCACAGCCGTGTGCCTATAGTTGTCAATGGTGAGGTTCACGGAGGGGTAAACCGTCAGCGTGTCGCTGATGGGGTCAGTGATGGTGGTCCCAACAGGGTGGTAAATGTATGAGAACTCCACCTTTGGGGCAATTTCGATTTCCCCGTAGCTCACGCTGTCAGGGATGACTGCAATGAAGTGCATTTCGCAGGCCGAATCCACTGCAAGCCCTGAAAACAATTGCACACTATGATGCGGTCCCGGAAGAAGGAAGACCGTGTCCCCAAGAACATTACGGTTGCTGTCAAGACAGAACAAAAGCACCGTGTCGCTGACATTACCGATACTCACATCGGCTGTCGCGGTCGCTGTGCCGTATGTGTGTGTCTTGTAGTAGTCCTTTCCGCAAACAAAGAAGTCCTCCTTCGAGTCGTAGATGTCCCCCCTCATACCGTACCTGTCACGGGCGGTGTCCGTATCGTAGATGATGCGCTGGTGCCACAGGGAGCGGTCAAAGGAGCGGTTCCCGCGCGACTGCTGGCGGAAGAACAGGATGTCGCCCTCCTGAAGCGCCAGCCTGAGGGAGATGCTGTCCTTGGTATAGACACTGTCGGGGACGGTCATGTCATACAGCTCCGCCGTATCGGCTGAATGGATCCTGTAAGACAGGGCGTGGTTTCCCCTGTTCCTCTGGATGGTGTATCTCACACCGTTGGCGTATTGGGACTGCCGCCTGTTGGCGCTGGTGTCCTCTATCAGCTGGAAGACGGACTGCAGTGTGGCCTCACCCGACCTCGGGACAATCCATACCCTGACCGCGTCAAGATCTGGGTCAAGGATTTCCGGCTCGCAGCGGATGACCTTCCTGTAAAGGTAAAGCACAGAATGGGGCTCATCATAGTGATAATCGTACTCTCCAGTGTTGAGAAGGCTGTCATAGTAAGCGAAGTCAGGAGAATCGTCCTTCAGGTTACGGATGATGGTGTCAAGTACCCAGTCAATCCCGCAGGCGATGCTGTCGCTCACCTCGCCGTCGAAGATGATGCCGCCGCAGGGCGTGGTGGAGTTCACCGTCACGCTCTCGGGATTTACGTCTCCCGAATTTTCTGCCCGTATGGTGTAAAACGGCTTGAACTTGACAGAATCGCCGTTTTCCGTAACATTGAACAGCACGCCTGACTCTGTTATCAGGTCGGGAAGCCCGTCCGCATTGACATCGGCGAAATACACGCTGGTTGTGGAGGTCGTGGTAGGCCAAGAACCGCTCAACGAACATCCTGCCGAGGCCTGAAGTCCCCAAGTGATGGTGCGGCTGCTTTCCTTCAGAAAATCAGTAACACCGTCTATACGTTGTTTGGGACCATATGAGAAGTGTCCGTTGCTGCCGGGTATCTGCCTGCAAAAGAACATTGTATCCTTGTTTTTGAAAACCTTGTCTGCGAGGCCGTCCCCGTCAAGGTCAATCAGGGTGAGCGCCCCTTCGGATTCGGACTGGCTGTAGTCGAAATTCCCGCCCACTGAAATGGTGGAGAGGGCGACATTCCCGCCAAGGCCAACCCCCACGTTCCCGCCGAGGCTCCAGCTCCTGCCTTTGGTCGCGCCCAGTGCGGTGGCTTTCCCTTCATTATCATTGAACGCACTGGCAATGAAATTCGAGTGCACACCATCATCCTGCAAATGTATTTCCGTCATAGGGGCGAACAGAGAATCCTGTTCGGGGGCGTCGAAGTAGTCGAAGTGGGTCAGAGTCCCGTTCCAGCCGTCGCTGCCTGTCAGTTCTGATATGGGATCGCCGCAACTGTAGCCTGTCTTCAGGTCTCCGTCCACCCTGACCACATCCGTCAGACGGGTCTTGTAGTTGCTCTGATAGCCGTTCTCATATCCGAAATAGTAGCTTCTGATGGTATCAGTCTCATAGGTGATGTGGACACTGCAAAGGGTTGAGGCGGTGACTTGCTTGAAGCCGTATTGCGCGTTGATGCTGATGTCAGGACGCCCCTCATATCTTTCAAATAAAATCTTGTACTTCCCCGAATCAGTATCAAAATTGGTGTAACGGATTTCTTTCAAGTATATCTGTCTTCCATAGTTCGATGAGTTGGAAGGCATTCCCGTCCCGATCTCTACCTTATAGTTGTACAGCACTGTGTTCTTGTGCGGGTCGCTTATTTCCGTCAGAGCCCAGTAGGCAATGTTACCCGAATTGTCACGCAGCACACTGTTGTTGTCAACACCCTCGCCGTTATGGCTTTTGCCATAATAGTAGGTGATGCCGTTGCGGTCAACTGCCTCCCACCAGTAGTTCTGCGGTGTGGAGCCGTGTCGGATGATGCTGTCAAAAGCCTCGTCCGTTCTCGGATAAAAGCGGGTGTCGGAGGTTCGTTGCCGCCATTGGTTTGTCCTGTGCGGCATGGGAAGATGGTTGCCCGCCGCGTCCTTCTCAACGAGCTGTTCCCCTCCATACACGTACACTTCACTTTCTTTCTGGTAGTCGTATCTCGGCACGCCCCAGCGGGTCTCCACGGTGATGGAGGGGACGGAGATGTCCCAACCCACACCAAGCCAGCCGTTGCCGCCGCCGCTGCTGTAGGTCAGGGCGAGGTTGGGCTGCATTCCCTGCCGCCCCGCCGGAATCTCCAGCTGGTAGCTCAGGTTGGCGGTGCCGCTGTTGTTGGCAGTCGGCGCCTGTATCAGCTGCAAGCCCTCCAGCGGGTTGGCCGCTTCCAGCTCCTTGATGCTGGTCGGCGTGAAGGCCGATGTTTCCGGCATCTCAGGCGTCTTGATGACGGCGTTGATGAAGTCGGTGAAATGGTTCACCTTGGAATAGACCAGCGCATCCGCTGTGCACACGGAGTCACGTTCGATGGCCATCCACCGCCCGCTGCGCACGTCGTAGTAGTAGGTCACGATGTCGTCGGGTGTGAACCCTGCGGGCAGCAGTGTGGAGTCGTAGGGCAGCACGATGGAGATGTCTCCGTTGAACACCATCCCGTCGGGCAGCATGCGGTAGCCCGCCGCGTAGTCGGTCACGTTCACCATACCCTGGTCAAGCGGCGGGAGCGTTGCCGCCGTTAGCTCGGTCACGGAAAGCTCCGCTGGGAACGGGCGTGTGCCCTCGTCCCCCATAAGCCGCACTTTTCCGATAGTGTAGCTGAAGGCGGGCGTGAGGCTGACGGGCAGGGAGGTGTCCCCCACAGACTTAGGGGTGGGGGTGATGGTGGGTCTGGTCTCGTCAGGACACAGGCCGCCCGTCACAGGCGCGACGCTGTAGCCGCTTGCGAATGAGTATGTGCCGCCTGAAGTGTGGGAGGCGGGCTGGTAGGTGGCAATGGCTGCAGCCAAGAAAACGCCGACTGCAAGGAGCGTGAGAAAGTGAAAGTTTTTTATGGTGTTATGGTTTTAGTTGATTGAATGTGAATCACATATTAATGAAATTTACTGTACAAGCATTTTGACGAAGTTGCGTTCCGCATTGCTGACAATCTCAATGAGGTACTGCCCCTTCGCGGTGAGCGTCCCCTCGATGCGGTGCATGGTGTCGCCGCCCCGCTGGTAGGTGCGCACCGTCCTGCCGTCGGCGGTATAGACGTGTACGGTGAGCGGTGTGGCTTCTGGGTACTGCGCCTCCAGCACGAAATGTCCGCTGTTGGGGTTCGGGTAGAGGGCGTATTGCCCGTTGGAACCGTTGCCAGCCGCACCGTTGTCCCCGCCGTTCTCCGACACTGCGCCACGCTCCCCGATCTGTGAGAAATCAAGGATGTCAAGTGCGGCAAAGCAGAAACGGTCGCAGCCGCTGCCGTCCGTGTCCCAGTAGATGTCGCTGAAGGTGAGCGTTCTGTCGGCAGTGTCAATCTCTGCCGGAGTGAAAATCTCCAGGTCAGAGTAGCGGTACTCGCCCGAGCCGCTGCGGTCAACCAGCAGGGCATAGCGGTGCAGGCTGTCAGCCCACTGCGAGGCGATAACTCTCATAGTGAAAGGCTTTTGTGGGATGCCCGTCCCCGTCACCTTGGCGACCCCGTCACCGTAGCGGTTCAGGGTCTGGTCGTCCTCCAAGTAGAGTTCCGATGCGGTGCTGAAGGCGGATTCTGCGCTGCCCACCATCAGGAACTCCCTGTCGGCAAGGGTGCTGCCGTGCAGAATATTGTCCGCCGCGATGCTGTCAAGACCGATGGTAAGCAGCCCGTCGGCGGTGCGGCTCTGCCGCTGGTGGAGCCCGAAGCGGTCGTCACGGCCGATGCCGATGACGCTTCCCGAGAACTGCCCTAAAGAGTCGAGCGGCCACGTCACCGTGCCGTCAGACGAGAGGTAGGAGGTCTCACGCAGCGTGACCCCGTACTTCACGGCCAGATAGCTGCACCACTGGTAGAGGGCGGTGTCGGAGAACTCTTCACCGCAGGGCAGCACGACCAGCTCCGCCACCATCCCGGTGAAAGCGGAGGAGTCGGTGGCACCAACCATGCCGCTGCAATGAAGCGTGTCGGCCATCCTGCGCCTGCGCCACAGCTGCGTGAGGCTGTTGACGACGGTGCAGCGGCTGTTCTCGTCACCATACAATATTGTGCTGTTGCTGTTCACGATCCGTCGCGTGGTCAGGGCGAGGGTGTGGGCGCTGTCGGCTTGGAACGACCACAGCGGCATTTCCTCGCGCATCGCCGTGTCGGCCTGATAGGCGATGATGACGCTGTTCGCCTCCTCAGTCACCTCAAGTGGAGGGACGGAGAGCGCGGTGCCGTCGAAGCGGAAGGCGGGGTTGAAGTTCAGCAGCGTGTCGGCACTTTTGACCGAGTCGGTGGTGAAGGCGGCGTCATAGCCGTTGCCGGAGATGTCACGCCACACTGGGGTGTCGGTTCCTGTGCTGTCGGCACGGAGCCAGATGACGGGTTGGGAGACTTGCGCCACGGAGACAGCGCAGTACAAAAATGAAAATACGAATAAGGCAATGATTTTTTGTTTCATAGCGTTTGGGATTTAGGGTTAAAAATTTCGCTGCAAATTTAATTATTCAAGTTTCGCAAGCTC
>DCHI01000074.1 GCA_002314795.1 Bacteroidales bacterium UBA1756
CAAGGGATTTTAAGTCCCTCGTGTCTACCATTCCACCACCAAGGCAAAGTTCAAAGAACCTTCTCAAACGAGGCTGCAAAAATACACTTTTTTTAAATTCCGCCACCAATCCAAAAAAGTTTTTTTCGTTGATAGCGGAATTATTTTAATTTGTTATAAATCAATAATATACATTTAAATAATTGTAATTTCTTTCTTTTTGAATCCTGAAGAAGGCATTTTTATCCTCTAAAAATGGAAACAAATGAAGAATTACAACTCCAAATCATACTATTTTTTCATAGCACTTACCGCCTCCACAAATTCCAACGCATCCTTCGTATATCCATCCGCGTGAATTTCATCGGCCAACGACTGATTGAGGACCGCGCCACCAACAAAAATCGGAATGGATATGCCTTGCTCTTTCAAAAAGGCAATCGTTTCCTCCATTGAAAGTACCGTTGTCGTCATAAGGGCACTCAAACCAATGACTTGCGGTTTGTGCTGCTGCGCCGCTTCCAAAATCGTCTCCTTTGCCGTATCGCGCCCAAGGTCAATGACTTTGTAGCCGTAGGATTCAAAAATGACTTTGACAATGTTTTTCCCGATATCGTGGACATCACCCTTAACCGTAGCCAATACCACGGTTCCCTTCTCACTTCCGCCTTGAGCAAAACGCTCCTTGATAACACCAAAGGCCTCCTTGCACGCTTCGGACGCGGAAATCAACTGGGGAAGGAAAATCTTCTGCGCTTCAAAATCACTACCTACCACACCCAATGTCGGGATAAGTACCTCATTGATAATCGTCATCGGATCTTGCTGTTCCAAGGCCGCTTTCGTCAAAAGCACACTCTCCTCCTTCAAGCCGCGACGGACAGCGTCCCCCAAGGACATCTGTGCCGTTGAGGTGATGGGCACCGTTTCTTGCGCCACCGATTTTTCAACAAAAGTGTTCAAATCTTCCGCAGTACCACGCAAGGCATTGTAAGCCAATACGGTATTGATCATCGCCGCATTGCAAGGATTGATGATGGGCATCGTGAGTCCGTTTTCCAAAGCCATCGCCAAGAACGTGCTGTTAATCTGCTCGCGGTTCGGCATTCCAAAACTGACATTGGAAACGCCTAACGCCGTCTTTACGCCCAACTGCTCTGAAACGAGACGAAGCGCCCGTAACGTTTCCTTTACCAACGGTTGTTGAGCGCTGCAAGTCAACGTCAGCGTATCCACCATCATACGATGGCGTGCAATTCCGTATTTTTCAGCACCTTCCACAATTCTTTGGGCGATGGCCAAACGCTCTTCGGCCGTCTGCGGAATGCCGGCATCGTCCATCGTCAAACCAAGCACGACCGCGCCATATTTTTTCGCAATTGGGAAGATGGCCGCCATATTGTCGGCGTTCCCGTTCACCGAATTGATAAGCGGGATTCCGTTGTAGTAACGGCATCCTGCTTCAATGGCTGCGGGATTGGACGAGTCGATTTGTAAAGGCAAGTTGGTGATTTCGTTCAACTTTACGACCACTTTTTTCATATTCGCGACATCATCAGTTTTCGGGACTCCCAAATTAACATCCAACAAATTGGCACCGGCGTCCTCCTGCTTAATAGCTTCTTTATAAATGTAGTCGAAATCGCCGCTTAAAATTGCCTCCTTCAGTTTTTTCTTTCCCGTTGGATTGATGCGTTCTCCACAGATTTGCACTTTGTCCAAAACGGCAACCTGTGTAGCCGAGGAAATAACCGTTTGGTGTTGCAGATTTCTAACTGGCACGGTCAGTCCCTTGTTGATGGCGATGGCACGGATAAAGTCCGGACTGGTTCCGCAGCAGCCGCCCATCACGGCAACGCCTTGCTTCTGGAACGCTGCCATACATTCAGCAAATTCCTCAACAGTAAGACTATACGTGGCTTTTCCGTCTTTCAATGTGGGAAGTCCACGATTGGGCTGCACCAACACCGGTTTGGAACTGTAACGCAAGAGTTCTGCGACAATTGGTTGCAAATCTTTCGGTCCGAGGGAGCAGTTCACGCCGACGGCATCGGCACCCATATTGCACATCAGTTCGGCCATAATCCGCGAGGACGTACCGGTGAGCGTGTGGCCGGTGGCGTCAAATGTCATCGTGGTGAAAACCGGTTTGTCCGTATTTTCTTTTACCGCCAATAAGGCACATTTCAGTTCGTACAAATCGGTGAACGTTTCCAAAATGAAGCCATCTACTAAGTCGCGGGCAGCTAAAACCACCTCCTTAAATGCCTCATAGGCATCGTCGAACGAAAGCTCGCCCATTGGGTACAACATCTTGCCGAGCGGGCCGATGTCCATCATCACGAACTGCGATGTGCGAAATTTTTTGGCACATTTGATGGCTGCTTCAATCACCATTTTCACGTCTTTCCCAGGCATTTTGATGCGATTGGCACCAAAGGTGTTGGTCGTGACAAAGTCGCAGCCGGCCTCAATGTATGCCTTGTGAATGGCAGCAATCTGATCGGCCGCCGTAATGTTCAACATTTCAGGGATTTTTGACATAATCCCGCGTTTTTCCAATTCTGTACCGAACGCGCCGTCAAAAATCATTACTTCTTTTCCAAGTTTTTGTAACATATTGATTGATTTTATATTCAAAAAAAGATTATCCTGCATAGCAGGTTGTTCCCCGCCGACGAAACGCGCAGTCGGAAGCGGCAATGCACCCCGCGCAGCTTTTCCGGCTCTCGCCACCTAAACGAATGACGCCCGTCATTGATTTGGAAGGGACCATCAGACCCGAATCCAAAAACGTGATTCCTATTTTTTTTGCCTGCACATAATCCGCAATTACTTTATTATCCAAAAGAGAGGTTCCACCGTAACCCGGACAAAACCGAAAACTTCTGTTGGAAAAGGGGAGGTGACTTTCAAAATCATCCGCCGCTTCTTCCAAAAAAATGCCGGCTACCGCATCAAAGACCACGGCAAATGCCATATTCTCCAATTGAAGTCGTTGCAACTGTCTGTCCACCTGTATGCCAAGTGTAGTGGCACAGAGCAAATATCGTTCGGAATTTTGCAAATAATCAGCATAGTCTTTCTGTTGTAAAAAATCCAAACGACGGGAAAATTCGGCATAAACATATTGGAAATAAGATACTTTTTCAACGATTTTCCACGCGTTCCGAATCTGTTGCGCCATTGCATCATCGCACATTTCACCCGACGGATAACCTAATCGCCGCAAGATTGCCTCGTAAAATCTGTTGTCAAATACCATCGATTTACAATAAGAAATTATCGTAACTCACTATCAATCACATTATTGATACGAGAATAAATATCTTTGGCCACCGTCGCGTGATTCATCGTGTAAAGATGGATTCCGTCGGCATCATTGGCCAACAGTTCCAAAATCTGCGTCACGCTGTACGCAATTCCGATTTCATACATCGCCTTTTTGTCGTCACGAAAACGGTCAAACAGCACGCGCAGTTCAAAAGGAATGGTTGCGCCAGCCATATTCATAATCTTGTTGAACAGGTTGGCGTTCGTCAAAGGCATAATGCCCGGAAGAATGGGGACGGTAATGCCCATTTTCTTGGCTGCACGAACCAACCGATAATAGTAGTTGTTGTCGTAAAAAACCTGCGTGATGAAAAAGGAAGCTCCCATATCCTGCTTGATTTTCAAATTCACGAGGTCGTCATAAAGACTTGCACATTCAATGTGCCCTTCGGGGTAGCAGGCGCCGCCGAGACAGAAATCGTGTTTTTTTCCGAGATAGTCCATCAGTTCGGATGCGTGCTTGAAATATTTCAAGTAGTCGCCATCGTAGCCGGCGGGTCGGTCACCACGAAGTGCCAACACGTTTTCAAGTTCTTCTTTTTCAAGAATTTCTGCCAGGCGATCCACTTCGTTCTTGTCCAAAGCGCCGCACGTAAGGTGCACCAATGGTTCTGCGGACGTGTTCTTCTTAATGTAACTGGCGATGTCAATGGTGTCTTGACTGTAATCGCCTGTTGATTTGAAAGTTACACTAATGAAATCCGGACGAAGCTGCTGAAGTTCATCAATGGTAGCAAAAAGGTCTTCGATGGAGCTGTTCTTTGGATTTGGGGGAAAGACTTCCAAAGAAAAAGTCTTTTTTTGGCGCAAAATGTCACTAATTCGCATAATGAGCTGCTTTTAATTCATAAAAATACGTGTAAAAATTCGTCAATATCAAACCGAAGTTTGCGGCGGCAAACTTACAAAAATATCGGGAAAGAAGTTTCTATGAAATGAAGGAAAAACTATGCGTCAACGTTAATCACAATCTGCACGGATTTGTATTTCGTCTCTGTCCGGAATCGGGTGATGAGCTCCTCCAAATGCTGTTTCCGCCTGTGAAGCGTTTCATCTTTCGGAAACTTGATCCAAATATCCTTGAGATAATAGGTCTGGATGCGTGAAACGAGTGGAAACTCTGGACCCAGAACCTGTTGCGGGAAGGCGGCACGGAGCCAATCCGCCAAAAGAAGACTTGCTTCGTTCAATACCTCTTCGTCCTTGAATTTCATCGTCAATTTTATCAACCGGCAAATGGGAGGGTAGTTAAATTGCCTTCTTTCAAGAATTTGCGAATTGTACATTTCCGAGAAATCGTTGCTGACAACGAACTTGAGAGCAGGATGATTCGGTTGGTAACTTTGAATGACGACGTTCCCCGGAACTTCCTTTCTGCCGGCTCGACCGCTCACCTGCGCCATCACTTGAAATGCGCGTTCAAAGGAACGGAAATCGGGATAACTGATGAGATTGTCGGCGCTTAATACCCCGACAACCGAGACGCGGTCAAAGTCCAAACCTTTTGTAACCATTTGAGTACCAACAAGAATATCTGTCTTGTGCTGTTCAAAATCGGTGATAATCTTTTGATAGGCCGTTTTGGAACGCGTGGTGTCCAAGTCCATTCGTTGGATAACGGCCGAAGGGAACAGTTCCGCCAACGTTTCTTCAATTTTTTCGGTTCCGAAGCCGCGCATCTCAATGTCGGCACTATTGCACGTGGGACATACTTTCGGAACTTCGATGGCATAGCCGCAATAGTGACATTTCAGCAAGTTGCTGCGTTTGTGGTAAGTAAGCGTCACGTCACAATATTTGCACGTCGGGGAGGTTTGGCACGAATTGCAAAACATTCTCAACGAGAAGCCACGTCGGTTTTGAAATAAGATGACCTGTTCTTTGTTTTCGAGCGCGGTGGCAATCTTGTCAATAAGAAACTGGGAAAAGATGCCGGTTACCTTCTTTTGCCGAAGCGACTCAACCATATCCACAACCCAGATGTCGGGGAGGGTGCTTTGAGCAAACCGTTTCAGTAACGGAACGTACCCGAATTTCTTTTGTTTTGTATTATAAAAACTTTCTAATGAAGGAGTTGCCGTCCCAAGCAGCGTTTTTGCGTGATGCAGTTGTGCCGCAACAATGGCGCAGTCGCGGGCGTGATAACGAGGCGCTGGATCCATCTGCTTGTAGGAGCCGTCGTGTTCCTCGTCCACGATAATGAGTCCTAAGTTATTGTAAGGCAGTAATAAAGCGGAGCGGGCTCCCAAAATCAATTGGTATTTCCCGTTCCCTGACGTCACTTTCCCACTATTTAAAACTCGGTTCCAGATTTCAACCCGCTCATACTCATTGAAACGGGAGTGATAGACTCCGACTTTTTCACCAAAATATTTTCTTAAACGATTGACAATCTGCGAAGTAAGTGCAATTTCCGGAAGAAGATACAGAACCTGTTTTCCTTGTTTCAAAACCTCATCAATCAGTTTGATGTAGATTTCCGTTTTTCCGCTACCGGTTATGCCGTGCAGAAGTACGACCGGAAAAGAGTCAAATTGTTCCTTGATGCTTTGGAAAGCCGTTTCTTGGGCCTCCGAAAGATGGATGGACGAAGCGGCGTCCTGGGCATCGAATTCCTGCAAGCGACTGATGACAATTTCTTTTGAAACGAGAATTTCTTTTTCCAATAATTTTTGCAAAGAAGAAGGCGAAACTTTCTTGTTATCAAGTAAATCATTCTTTTTTACACTTCCGGAAAAAGAATTTCCGTTGCCATTTTTTTGCAACATCACAAGAAAAGCCAAAAGGGTTTCTGCCTGCTTGGCACTCCGCTTGGATGCTTCGAGTTCGTCCAAGAGTGCATAGATTTTTGATTCGTCCGAAGCAAAGGGTTCTGCAAAAGAGATATTGATTTCCCGTTTCGGTCGATACGCGTCGCGGATTTCTTCTTCTGTAACAACTATTTGTTTTTCAACCAATGACTTAATGATTGGATGAATTTTCTGAATCTGCAATAATTTAGCAATTTCTGAAATGGAAACCGAAGGATGTTTGGCCACATACTCGGTTACAATCAACTCTTTTTCGGTCAACGAAGAAAGGTCTCCTTCAAAGTCAGGATGCAGGGAGAGGAGCGTTTCCCCGGCCAATTTGAGCGCGGAAGGGAGAGCGCAAGCCATCACCTCCCCTAAGGAGCAAAGGTAGTATTCTGCAATCCATTTCCAAAGGGAAAACTGCCGTTCCGAAATGATGGGAACTTCATCAATAACGTCAACGATATATTTGACATTCAGTTGCTTAGGGGCTATATCGTGTACCCGAACAACCAGTCCCGAATAGAGTTTGTTGGTTCCAAACGGAACGACAACCCGCATACCGAAATCCAACTGTCCGTTCAGAACCTGCGGAACGCGATAGGTGAACGTGCCTTTTAACGGCAGCGGGAGCAATATGTCAGCGAAATAGGTCTGCAAAATCGGTTATTGAAAAAGAGGAAGTTTAGCTATTATCTTGTCACAAGAGCCTAAATTTTCTTGAACGTAGTCCGAACAAATCTGGCAGGTCTTTTGATAAAACTCAGGAGAATCGGTGAATTTTTGCATCCAACTCATCATTTCGGAAGAAGAATGGATGGAGAAAGCCCCTTGGCGGTTGACCAATTCGATGGCTTCATTGAATTTGGAATAGAGTGGGCCGAAAAACAGCGGGATTCCGAAGACGGCGGCTTCCAAGGTGTTGTGGAGTCCCGTAGCAAATCCGCCTCCGATATGGGCAACGTCCGCATAACGATACACCTTGCTCAACATTCCGATCGTATCCAAAATGAAGACATTGTATTCTGCCAAATTTCTGCCTTCCTTTTCAGAAAAACAGATGATCTTTTCGTCTTTAAAAAGATTCTTAATAAAGTTAATATGCTCTTTATCAATAACGTGAGGAGCAATGAGTAACTTATACTGTTGTTTTATCTTAGGAAAGATTTCGGACAAAACCTTTTCGTCCGGTTGCCAACCGCTACCGACCACAAACAGTTTTGAATCTGCCTTGAACTCTTCCACGAAAGGAATGGCCTGCTGTTGTTGCGCTATCGTAAAAACACGATCGAAACGGGTGTCTCCGGTTATTGTAACTTGCTCAATTCCAATACTATGAAGCAGTTGCTCGGAAAGTTGATTTTGTACAAAAAAGTGACTGCACGCTTTCAATTGCTTGGCGAACCAGCGTCCGTAGAGTTTGAAAAAATATTGAGAAGGACGATAAATGGCTGAAAGATAATAGAATGGTATTTTACTATCATTCAATACTTTCATATAATTAAACCAGTATTCGTATTTCACGAAAAAGGCGGCCACCGGTTTAACGGTTTCCACTAATTTTCGAGCATT
Organism: Bacteroidales bacterium UBA1756; assembly: GCA_002314795.1. Classification (GTDB taxonomy): domain Bacteria; phylum Bacteroidota; class Bacteroidia; order Bacteroidales; family WCHB1-69; genus UBA1756. The sequence goes on from DCHI01000074.1 coordinate 7,677, forward strand.
TCGGAGCGTGTCAGCAGGAAGGTAACACGCAATGTCGATGTCTGAATCGTTCTTCTTTATTTCGTAACCTGATGGTGAAAAGAAAGTCACCAAAAAAGTAAAGTCCGGATATGTTTTCTTCAGTTTCTGGATGAGCGGTTTGCCTTGTTCGTATTCCCCCAAGGAAGCAGCGTGAAACCAGATAATCCTTTTGTTCTCACATTGTTGAGAAAGAATCTGAAAGGATTTTTTTCGACCATTATGCAATAATTTTGCCTTTTCATAAAAAGGAGAAGCCACAACGATTGCGGCGGAATACATACGAATCAAAAGCGTATATAGAAATCGCATACTACACAAAAACTTTAGTATCTATAAAGAGACTGTATTTTCCTTTTTTCGTACAGAGGAATAATCCAGCCGATTTTGGGACCGAGTAGGACGCTGAAACGTTTGGTATCATCTTGCTTCCCTAATAGCAGACTGAAATTCCGGTTGCTTTTACTCCAAATTTCCGTTACTTCAACGCCGGCATAAAAAGAGGCGACGCGCACTTTTCGCATAAAGACGTAGCCGACAAATTGTGAAAGAGCAAAGCCGCCACAACGTTGGTCGTAACCCTTTTTATAATCGCCAGAAAGTTGCGACACCTGATTGTCGGGGTCGTTGATACGGATTTTGTGTTCGAAATAGCCGCCGTTGATACGAATCCAAAGACCGGAGTTGCGCCATTTGTCAAAAGGAATAATCTTACCGATACCGAAACTGAGATTCCAGTAACGACCTTCAAAATAGATAGTTGCCTTTTGTCCATTGCCATCAATCAGGTCGCCGTTAGAGGTCAACATATCTTCGCCAAGGACGGCCATCTGGTCACGGACTTTCGCCCCGAAAAGATAGTTGAAGTCGATGCTCCACGTCCAATTCTGAGAGGTTTTGTACGTCAAGTCAGCGCCGATGTTCATATTGAGCTTGAACGTTTCTTTCAAAGAGCCAAACGGGAACTGTACCGCGAAGTTGGCTCCGGTCCACACCATCCGGGTTGCCGTATCAATGGCATCATATTTCAACTCTATGTCGGCATTGCGTTGGGCCTGTGCGGGAAAAAGCATCGCCACCGACAAAATCAAAAGGAGGAAAACTGTCTTTTTCATCTTTCAAAAAATAGGCGGCAAAGGTACAACTTTAGATTGGAAAGTTGATAAAATGTGGAAAGTTTGTTTGAAACAAAATGCCGAAAAGGGCTTCATTCCACGAAATTTTAATGTATCTTTGCGACCTCTATGCGATTTAAAACGTTATATTATAAATAATTATAAATCAATCTATTATGGAAGGAGAAAAATTCACTCAAGAAGGTTTGAACCTGCTTCAAGGATTTAAAGACTTTTGTACCAACGTCATTTTTGAAAACATTCCCCGCATTATCATCGCCCTTATCATTTTATTCGTGGGGTGGAAGCTCATCAAGGTTCTGACTAATTTTCTCCACAAGATTTTTACAAAGAAAAACATTGACAACTCCCTTCAGTCATTTTTACACTCTTTAATTAGCATCGCACTGAAAACCTTGCTGGTCATCACGGTGGCCGATATGATTGGCATCCAGATGACCTCCTTCATCGCCATTCTCGGTGCGGCTGGATTGGCTGTCGGTATGGCTTTGCAGGGAACACTCCAAAACTTTGCAGGTGGTGTTATCATCCTGATTTTGAAACCTTACCGTGTTGGTGATTTTATTGACCAGGGCGGCGTTAGCGGAACGGTTACCGAAATTCAGATTTTCAATACGGTTCTTACTACATTGGATAACAAAGTTATCATCGTTCCGAATACGCAGCTGGCTACCAACACGTTGGTAAATTATACCCGTAGTGGCAAACGCAGAGTGGACATTCCTGTTGGAATTGCATACGGTGCCAATATTGACGAGGCGCGCCGCGTGCTTTTGGAATATGCACAAACGATTGAAACGATATACAAAGAGGGTGCAGAAGCCCCCGTCGTTGTCTGTACAGGTCTTGGAGCCAGCTCCGTTGACCTTGAGCTGCGTGTTTGGTCAGACTCGGCTTTGTATGCGGCCAATCACTCGAAACTTACGCAAGGTGTCTATGAAACGTTGGGTGCTCACAACATTGACATACCTTTCAACCAATTGCAAGTTCACATCAATAAAGATTAAAAGATAAAACGATGGCAAAGAAAATATTGGTGGCCACAGGAGGTGGCGACTGCCCCGGACTGAATGCTGTGATTCGCGGCATTGTAAAACGTGCCTCGCAAGAACCCGGCTGGGAAGTCTGGGGATGCGTAGAATCATTCAACGGACTTTTAAAAGACGAAATCAATATCCGCCGGCTGACGGAAACGGATGTCGCGGGCATTCACGTAAAAGGTGGAACCATCATCAAAACCACCAACAAAGGAGGCCCATTCCATTTTCCCGTCCGTCAAGAAGACGGCAGTTGGGTGATGGAAGACCGTTCCGCCCTGATGAAAAAACGGTTTGACGAACTTGGTTTCGATGCCATCATCAACATCGGCGGGGACGGCTCTCAGCGCATTTCCCTCGATTTGGCGAAGATGGGATTTAACGTCGTCGGTGTGCCGAAAACCATTGACAACGACTTGTCCTCCACCGATTTCACTTTCGGTTTTCAGACGGCAGTGGAGATTGCAACCGAGGCGTTTGACAAATTGGTGACGACGGCCTCCAGCCACAGCCGCGTTTTCATTATGGAAGTGATGGGGCGTGATGCCGGTTGGATTGCCCTCAACACGGCCATCGCTGGTGGTTCCGAAGTGTGTATCATTCCGGAAATTCCGTACGACCCACGCATTATAGCACAAAAAATAGAGACTCGCTACCACGGAGATTTCGGCTTTTGCAACATCGTGATTGCCGAAGGAGCAAAGGCCTTGGACGGCAAAGTGACCGGCGTAGCACCTACCGCCGCCGGCGACCAACACATCAAGTTGGGCGGAGTAGGCGAAAAGCTCAAGGCGGAACTGCAATCGCTTGGTGTGGAACACGACATCCGCGTTACCGTACTCGGACATTTGCAACGTGGGGGCACGCCCGTCGCGTACGACCGCGTGTTAGCTACCGAATTTGGTGTGCGCGCTGTGGAACTCATTAAAGAGGAAAAATACGGCAATCTCGTCGTTTACAATCACCCCAAAATCACCTATGTTTCGTTGGAAAAAGCGCTCGAAGAACCCAACTTCGTCAAGCCGGCCACCAGCGACCTCGTCCGCACGGCGCGCGGCGTCGGAATCTCTTTCGGGGACTAACATTCTCACCTCCTCTCCCTTAAAATCCTAACCTTAAAAACTTTATAACCTTTACAAACCTTATAAACAAAATAACCCAAATGGACAACTTTATTGTATCAGCCCGCAAATACCGTCCCTCGACTTTTCGGTCGGTAGTAGGGCAGGAACATATCACCTCGACCCTCAAGAATGCCATCAAGAGCGGACAAGTGGCGCAGGCATTCTTGTTTTGCGGACCTCGCGGCGTCGGTAAGACTACCTGTGCCCGTATCTTTGCCAAGGCACTCAACTGCGACCACCCGACGGAAGATTTCGAACCGTGCAACGAGTGCGATTCCTGCAAGGCATTCAACAACTCGGCCTCTTTCAATGTGTATGAGTTGGATGCGGCTTCCAATAATTCGGTTGAAGACATCCGTGCCTTGGTTGACCAAGTCCGCATTGCTCCCGTCGGTGCCAAATTCAAGGTGTATATCATCGATGAGGTTCATATGCTGTCGTCTTCCGCTTTCAACGCTTTTCTGAAAACGCTGGAAGAGCCCCCCGCGTATGCAAAGTTTATCCTTGCCACCACCGAAAAACACAAGATTATTCCCACAATCTTGTCCCGTTGTCAAGTTTATGACTTCAAACGAATCAAGGAGATGGACATCGTTAGCCATCTTCAATATGTGGCAAAAAATGAAAACGTCAACGCGGAAGAAGAAGCCCTCCGCATTGTAGCGACAAAGGCCGACGGCGCTCTCCGTGACGCCCTCTCCATTTTTGACCAGTTGGTCAGTTTCTCCGGAAAAAACGTCACCTACCAGTCCGCCATCGAAAATCTCAACGTATTGGATGTGGACAACTATTTCAAAATGGTGGACGCACTTTACAGTGAAGATTCTACAAAGCCCATCCTTCTTTTTGATGAAATCCTTTCCAAAGGTTTTGATGGACAGAACTTTATTTCTGGATTGGCCTCCCACTTCCGCAACCTGTTGATGGCGCAAAACTCCGCAACGGTAATGTTGTTGGAAACCTCTGATGCTATCAAGGAAAAATATGCACAACAGGCTCGTCTTGTTGACAAAAACTTGATGCTCAGGTCGTTGGATTTGACAAACAACTGTGATTTCAACTACAAAAATTCCAACAACAAGCGTCTTGCCGTAGAAATCTGTTTGATGCAAATCAATGCGAATTACGTCTTTGTCAAGCAGCGGGCGGGTGCGCCGCAAGCCCCAGTGAGGCAATCACGGGAGTGCTGAAAATCCAAGTCCACAGGTGCAGGAGATGGTGTTGAACACCACGCCCGCACCTTCCACGATGAGCTTCGTCCCCCCGACGAACGTGGTGAAACGAGGCCCATCCATCAAAGACCTGATTAACGACCCGGTGCCGTCGGCTCCTGCGCCACAGCCCCAGTCATCAACACAGAATATTGAAAAACAAGAAGTTAATGTTGCTCCGGCGGAAGTTCCTAAAGAGCCGGTGCAGGTGGAACAAGAGTCCGTTCCTGTTCCCGAGCCCGCTGACAATAACGTTCCTAAGGTGCCGGACGAAGATCCGGAGGCGTTCCAACCCTTCTGGGAAAAGCTTTGTGATGAACTTTTTGCCGAAATTCCGACACTTCACGAACCGCTCAAGCATTACCATCCTACCCGAAAAGAGAATGTTTTCACAATTGTGGTCAAAAATGACATTCAGGAACAGGAGATAAATAGAAGAAATCTTCAAGTATTAAATTATCTAAAAGAGAAATTGGATCCAACGATTGAAGAACTCCAAATTGTGGTCGATGCTGAAATGGAGCTCAAGAAATTTATCTTGGACGACAATGATAAGATCAATGCCTTGAGGGAGCAAAATCCTGATTTGGCGGACTTTATGAGAACACTCAATTTACGCGTTAAAAACTGATATGAGAAAAGAAGCGCTCTATTTCCTGCTTTTATTGCTAACCGCTCCGTTTCTTGGAATGGCGCAAGACAATGTGGAAGAGATTTCCAACGAAATCGTTGTCAATGGAAAATATTCCGGAGAGAATTTGTACGTACTGAATCCGTCCGTCAACAACGAGTTCAGTGTGCAAAACGTCACCGTGAACGGTAAAGAATACGCATTCACGCACAACACCAACGCCTTTGAAATATCGTTGGCTAACTTTACCAAAGACGATTACGTCGTTGTGCAAATTTCGTATGCGCCGGGAACCGTTCCTCAAGTCATCAATGCAACAAGTTTGGTAAAAGAATCCGAGTTTTCCCTTCCTTCATTCATCTATAATAAAAGGACAAAACTCATTGCTTGGAATGTAAAAGAGATGAATGCGTCGTGTTCGTACCAATTGGAGCAGATGCTGTACGGAAAATGGGTTATGGTGAAAGATTTGGGAACTCCTGACGAGATGATTTCCGACACCTACCTTCCGACTTTGCTTTCCGGAATGAATCTGTTCAGAATCAAGCAAGTAGATGGAAACGGAAACACACTTTCATCGCCCATTGTAAAATTAAAAAGCCCCAATCGAAAAATTTTACTCGTAACCGAAAAAGTGAAGGACTACATCGAATTTACCGGAGTCACCCATTACGAACTTTACGATGCCAACGGTTTTTTCATCAAGCGCGGAACGGCGCAAAAAGTAAATGTAACCGACCTGAAAAAAGGAGATTACTGGATTAACTTTGACGGCAAGGAGACGATGGTAACCAAGAAATAACGATTATGGAATTAGAAAAGGCCTACTACACAATCAACGAAGTTGCCGAGATGTTCAATGTGAATGCCTCCCTGTTAAGGTATTGGGAGAAGGAATTCTCGCAAATCAAGCCCTACAAAAACAAAAAAGGCGACCGGCGTTTCACTCCGAAAGACATTGAAACCATCCGTACGATTTATTTTTTAACAAAAGAAAAAGGATATACCCTTCAAGGTGCGAAAGACGCGCTCAAAAAGGGTGCGAAGGCAGAAAGTTCTCCGTATGAGGTCATCGACAGATTGGAAAAACTAAAATCCCGTCTGCTGGATCTGTGTGAAAAGTTATAAATTAACGTTCAGTGTGGCTTTTTGAAAAGTGAAGAATAAAATTCTTTTTCAGTTAAATGGCAAATATGTTTTAATCGTATCTTTGCCGCCGTTTTTTTAGAACACTTAAATATAAATAATCATAATTAATTATGCCGAAAATTTCAACCAAAGGGCAAAATATGCCCTCATCTCCTATCAGAAAACTCGTTCCTTTTTCTGATGAAGCAAAAAAAAGAGGCGTACACGTTTACCACCTCAACATTGGTCAACCTGACATCGAGACTCCCGAATGTGCCCGCAAGGCCGTCAAGGAATTCGACCAGAAGGTCATCGCTTACAGCCACTCCGCAGGGAACCTCTCCTGCCGTGAAAAATTGGTCCAATACTACAAAAGTGTCAACATTGACATCACTGCCGACGAAATTATTATGACCACCGGCGGTTCCGAAGGTATTCTTTTCGCTTTCAACAGCTGCTTGGACTACGGCGACGAAGTCATCATTCCCGAGCCGTTCTATGCAAACTACAATGGTTTTGCTATGACTTGCGGCGTTACCGTAAAACCCATTATGTCAACCATTGACAATGGTTTCGCACTCCCGTCCATCGAGGAATTTGAAAAAATCATCACCCCGAAGACCAAAGCCATTATGATTTGCAACCCGAACAATCCGACGGGTTATCTTTATTCCAAAGAAGAAATCTTGAAATTGGCTGAAATCGTAAAGAAACACGACCTTTTCTTGTTCGCAGACGAAGTTTACCGTGAATTCTGCTATGATGGCGTCAAACATTTTTCTGTTATGGAAGTTCCGGAAATCGCTCAGAATGTCGTTTTGTTAGACTCTGTCTCCAAACGTTACAGTGCTTGCGGTGTCCGTATCGGTGCCTTCATCACTCACAACAAGGAAGTGTATGCAACCGCAATGAAATTCGCACAGGCCCGTCTGAGCCCGCCAACTTACGGACAGGTTCTTACCGAAGCCGCTGTTGACACCCCGAAGGAATATTTTGATGCTGTCATCAACGATTACGTAGCACGCCGCAACACCATCGTCAACGCCATCAATGCGATGCCCGGTTGCTTGTGCCCGAATCCGAAAGGTGCATTCTACGCCGTTGCCAAACTTCCTATCGACAACTCTGACCGCTTCTGCCGTTGGTTGTTGGAAGAATTCAACTACAATGGCGAAACCGTGATGCTGGCTCCCGCTACCGGTTTCTATTCCACCAAGGGAAAAGGAACGAACGAAGTCCGTATCAGCTACTGCTTGAAGGTTGAGGATTTGAAAAAAGCAATGACTTGCCTTGCTGAAGCATTGAAGGTTTATCCTGGAAAAGCCGAATAATCTCGGATTTTATAAATGAAAAGAGCGGGTGATTTCTCATCCGCTCTTTTCATTTTCATCCATCCTCACATATATATATACGGAATCATCCTTTTTGATCTTGTAAATCCCGACTCCGATTGCGCGGCAAAATTCTACCTGCATCGTAGCAGCGGTGTAGCGTGCCGCGCTTTGGCAGACGCATACTTTATACCCCGCATTGCGCCCAAGGACTTGTACGGGGTTGCTGATGTGCTGTCCCTTCGGAACTGGCTGCGGATTTTGTGGTCACGACCATCATTCCACCGAACTACACCCACTCTTGCTTTCTCTCCTTTCTCAAGTCCCAGTTCCACGTCTCAAGTCCGCTATCGTCATCGTGTCGGGATAGGTCGGCGTTTCCGCTCCCCTTGTGTCAGGTTGGTGATTTCTATGCGTGGCAGTTGCACGTAGGTACGTCTCCCCGTGACGCGCCTACTGACAAATGATATTTACAAACTTTAAGAACTTTACAAACTTTAAGAACTTTATAAACTTTAAGAACTTTACAAACTTTCCAACCCCACAACCGGAACCTGAATGATGGTCAGCCACTTTTGTGGATCTTCCTGATTCCAGATTCCGTCGATGTAGGAGCAACGTGGGTGGTCCGTGATTTTGTATCCTTTCTCTTCCAAATAAGCGAAAAGTTCGGTATAGTGCTGAGGTAGAAGTTCGTATGGTCCGTAGCACTTTTTACATACCGCCATCGGAACTTCCGGAATCTCTTTAAACTGAATAATGTCCGAATCCACGCCTTTTTCCGTCACCATCTCGCAATATTCGATGTCGATGTTCGTTTCGCGGTACTCCTTATTGTGGTCGATGGTGTAACAATAACCGGGCTCAGGACATTTGCAGCCCAAACGCTGCATTTCCGGGCCGATGACATTGACACACAAGGCGCCCAATTCGGCATAACTTCCAATCGTTTCTCTGTGTGAAGCCACGACAATGGCGGGCAGTTTTTCAATAAAATAGTCTTCCATTTTGTTTTTCTTTTTTTGAAAAGATTTCAAAGCCCTCAGCTGCTTTTGTCGATGTTTTAAAAGTTCCAACTCCTCCTTGCACTGCTGGATTTTCAGTTGAATCTCCTCCATATTCGGCCAAGTATCGTTGCGGTCAAAAATCGTTTGGATTTCTTCCAAAGAAAAACCAAGAGATTTTAATTCTTTGATGGACAACATCTTTTGAAGCTGTTCCACAGAATAATAACGATAGCCCGTCCATTCGTTTACCTCATTGGGAACCAAAAGTCCCAATTGTTCGTAATGGCGCAACGTTTTGACCGTGACGCAACAGAGTTTTGAAAACTCTCCGATGGTTAATTTGATTTTGTAATTCTTCATTTATGCGTAAAATGAATGGTGCAAAAATACAACCTGCCGTAAGGGACGAGTCAAGTGTTTTATACAAAAAAGTCTATTGTTTTGATTTTTAATAAAATACAAATCCAATAGACTGGTTTTCCTCTTTCAAAAAAGAGATTATGGACGGAAAGTCAATTTACTTTACAATGAATTTTGTCGTTTTTTGGAAACTTTCACCCTTGATTTGCAAAAGATAGAGTCCGTTTTCTAATCCGATGACCGAAATCGTTCCATCCGATAAACCGGTAGCCACTTCCTGACCTAAAACGTTGGAAATGGAATAATTCACCTTTTCGGACGGGAGATTCTTTATATGGAGAATGTCAGAAACCGGATTGGGATAAACTTCGATTTGTTGTTTAGGTGCTCTTTCGGAAACGGACGTGGCTGTCGGAATAATGTTCACGATGATTCCTTCCAACTTGGTGAGCCCGTAGTAAAAATTGGAGTCGGGAATGTTGTACCAGCCGTCCTGTGATCCGCCGTAGCCAAAGTTCAAATGGAACTTGCCGTCACCTTCCCGATAGCCATCTACCACAACGTTGTGACCCGCTGTACCTTCCGGATTTTCAACGGCTAAGTGGGCGGGGTAACCCGCTTGCAAATTGGCGATGAGCGTTGCGTACATCGCGGAGTCGGGCTCACGGAACAGTTGGCATTCAGTGAAACCGAACCGTTGGTAGGCCGCAAACGCCTGATCCACCCAGAAAGTGCCGGAACCTTCCGATGTATAAACCTGCGTGCAAGCCGTTCCACAGGCAAACACCACGGCAGCCGCTAACAAGTCAGGAAGCTCCTCTCCGCGCTGGAAATAGACATCTACGGAATCTAACAACTCGTTCAATTTCGGGAATGACGGGAATTGCAATGTCTCCCAGTCGTCATCAATGTCGTAATTGCGTCCATAATATTGGTGCGCGTAATCGTCGCTGTCGGAGAAACGGGTTCCTTGGGTTGTTTGCAAATAGTTGATTATCTGTCCCATTGCAATCGCAGGGCAACCGGCGTAACTATAAGAATAGTCGTTCATCGGGTCTCTTGGACACAGGTTATTGTAGGGGGAATTTTGCGTCCAGTGGGAGGTGAGCAGAACTTCGGAACGAAGCAGTGGGGTGTCATTTTCCGGGATGGGCACCGTCCGAAGGGTAGGATTTTGTGCAAATCCGGTTAGCGCACATAAAACAAAGAATAAGGATAGAATGGTATTTTTCAAAAAAACGTCCCGAGAAATTCGTATTTTCATTTACAATAGATTTATAGAACGACTTAAATTTTCTTCTTTCGCCAATTCGCTTTTTTCAAATAAAGATAGGAAACGATTCCTAACAGCACGCTATAAACGATTTCGGCGCACCAGATTACTTCCACTGGCATAGCGTAAACCCTCGTAACCAACAATATATATAAAATGTAGGGAATCAGCACCGACGTTTCCAAAAGGAAGGCGACCAATGTGTTTCCCGTTCCCGAAACGGCCTCAAACAGGATGCAGGAAGCAGCCATTAGGAAGGCGTTGAAACAGACCACTCGCAAAACGGGAACGGAGGCCGATGCCAATAGTGCGTCGTTAGTGTAAATGGAGGCGATGGTTTCGGGTATGAGCATACACAGGAGCACCAGGACGACCAAGAAAAGGAGACAGATTTTCAGAATCCGGCGGAGCAAAAGCCCGACCTCAGAGCTGTTCCCTTCTCCGATAATGCGGCTCACCAACGTATTTGCGGCGGCCGAGAAGGCAAACACCGGAACCAAAATCAGCATATAGACACTTCGTACGATTCCCGACACCGCGACTGCCAGTTCACCGGTCTGTTCAATCATTACGAAAAAGATGAACCAGGTGCCAAAGGAAACCAACCGCTGGCCCATTGTGGGAAGAGAAAGCCAAACGATGGATTTTACCATCGAAAAATCACACTTTCCGATAGGCAGAATGCCGTATTCGCGTGTTGGGATTCTGAAAAAAGTATAGAAAATAAAGAACAGCAACGCAGAACCTTCGGCCATTACAGAAGCGATGGCCGCCCCGCCAACTCCCATTTCAGGAAATCCTAAGTTGCCGAATATCAAACAATAGTCAAAAAAGATATTCACCACGGCCATCAATACGGTTGTGTAGGTGATGATTTTTGTATCGGAAAGGCCAACATAAAACGAACGGAACAAGTAGTTGAAACACACGAAGATAATCCCGTAGTGGCGGTACTTCATAAATTCTTTGGAGGCCTGGAGAATGTCCGGAGAACTGATAATGGTGTTCAGAAGCGTGTCGGTGAAAAAGTGAAGCAGTCCGAACAGCAGCAGCGACAGCCCCAAGACCACCAGCAGTCCGTGCTTGAAAACGGCGCCGATTTGTAAAAAATTCTTTTCCCCGAAGCGACGGGCCACGATAATCTGGATGCCGACTGCGAAGCCCCACGCCAACGTCGAAAAAACGTAGTAGTAAAGTCCCGCCATCATAGCAGCACCCAACTCCACCATCCCCAAATGTCCTAAAAAGGCAGTATCGACAAACGTAATCAGCGTCTGCGCCAAATTGCCCACCATAATCGGTACGGCTAAGGAAATGATGCTGCGAGTGTTATAAGTCTGAGGTAACATAATCCGGAAAGGGAAAACGAAACAATTCTTATTTTATTGTAAAAAAAGAAGACAATTATCTATGACTTTTGCACAAATCAGATGGGATAAATCTATTCGGAACCCTTTTTGCTATTGAAAAAAAGACGTACCTTTGCGCCCTCATTTTTTGTAACACATTAAGAATGGATAAAAACTTTTATTGCATCATTATGGCGGGTGGAGTAGGAGCCCGCTTTTGGCCTATGAGCCGTTCCCATACACCGAAACAATTCATTGACATATTGGGAGATGGCGAATCATTGATACAAAAAACCTATCGCAGATTTCAGGAGATTTGTCCTAAAGAAAATATCTATATCATTACTAATAAAGCGTATGCACAATTAGTAAAAGAGCAGTTGGATGGAATCCAAGACGAGCAGGTCGTATTGGAACCCGCCCGCCGCAACACCGCTCCTTGCATCGCGTACGCGACTTACAAAATCAAGGAGAAAAATCCGAATGCCGTTATGGTAGTGGCGCCATCTGACCACCTCATTTTAAAAGAAGATATTTTTAAAGACGTGATTATCAATGGTCTGAATTTTGTAAAAGAAAACGACAAGCTCCTCACCATCGGAATTCGTCCCTCGTGTCCCAATACCGGTTACGGTTACATTCAATATAATGAGGAACGTTCGTATGGAAACGACGGTTCCATCTATGATGTTAAAATTTTTACAGAAAAACCGGAATTGGAAGTTGCCCGTCAGTTTGTGGAAAGCGGTGAGTTTTTGTGGAATGCCGGCATTTTTATGTGGTCTATAAAAGAAATTGAAAAGGCATTTGAAAAATACCTTCCGGAAGTGAACGACCTGTTCAAACAAGGCGAAGGACTTTACAACACCGAATCCGAACCAACGTTTATCAAAGCAACCTATCTGGTTTGCAAAAACATCTCGATTGACTACGGCGTAATGGAAAAAGCGGACAATGTGTGCGTTTATGCCGCCGACTTCGGCTGGTCGGACTTGGGAACGTGGGGCTCTCTTTATGAAATCAGTAGCAAGGATGAACATAACAACGTCGTTGTCGGGAGCCGCGTCAAAACCTATAACACCAACGGCTGTATCATCAATGCCCCGTGCGAAAAAGCCATCGTCATTCAGGGAATGGAAGATTACATCATCGTGGATAACGACAATGTCCTCCTCATTTGCAAAAAAGAGAATGAACAGCAAATCCGGCAGTACGTCAACGATGTGGAATTGGATTACGGGGAAAAGTACATTTAGGTTGGAAAGTTTGTAAAGTTCATAAAGTTTATAAAGTTTATAAAGTAGAGCCGTTTCCTGAAACGGCAAAAAAGATGCGATGTAGAGCCGTTTCCTGAAACGGCAAAAAAGATGCGACATAGAGCCGTTTCCTGAAACGGCAAAAAAGAATTATTAGGTTGAATTTCAAGGAATATTTTCGGAAGTTTATCGGCATTTGGCAAAAGGTACGGAAGAATTGGAAAATCAAGTACCATTTGCTGATTCGTGAAGATGCGACGCAGCACAACGTGTTTTCGTTGAAGTTGAGTCCGCGCAACATCTTCGTTGTGGTTACTTTGTCGGCTGTTTTCCTCATCGCCTTGACGGCGTTACTCATCGCTTTCACTCCGCTCGGTGTCTATGTTACCGGCTACAAAAATCCTGATGAATACCGAAAGTATCGGGAAATGAAAGAGAAAGTTGACTCGGTAGAGTTGCTTTTGGCTCAGAATCAGCAATACATAGACAATTTCTATCGCGTGATGCGTAACGAGGTTCTTCCGAACGACTTGGAGACCGAGGAGGAGGCCAATGCTGCCGAAATTGCAGAGGGTGGAGACCTTTCCTTAAAAGATCATAGCGATGCGGAAATGGACATTCGTGAAGAATCCGCCGACCTTTTGCAAACCATTATGAACAAGCAAAGTAGCGGGGATGTGGCCGTAAACAAACGCGCCGACATTCAGAATCTGTTTATGCAGCCCCCTACTACCGGAACCATCATCGGTTACTATAACGTGCCTCAAAGTCAATACGGTTTGGACATTGCCAATCGTCAGGGCACGCTCATTACAAGTGCCGGCGATGGAATGGTGATTTTTTCCGGCTACGATGCTACCGACGGCAACGTCATCATCATCCAGCATCACGACAACGTCATCTCGATTTACAAACACAACCGGCTTTTGCTTAAAAGTGCGGGAACCAAAGTTTCGGCGGGCGAACCGATTGCGGAAATGGGGAACTCCGGAATTTCCGCCAAACGCACCTGCCTCCACTTTGAACTGTGGCACAATGGATTCCCGCTCAATCCATTGGACTACCTTACTTTGAAATAACCATCAATATTTATATATGGAAGAACATTCTGACATTTGCGAATTACTGATTCAAAAAGGGGAGTTGAAACAACAAATTTACAGCAGCACCCTGGAATCTATGGAACTTTTCAAATCTTGTGCCAAAGAATTTGAAGACTATTACGAAAAAAATTATGCCGAAAAACACCCGCGTGTTACGGTTGATTTCAACGGAAAAAACCTTCACGAGTTTAAAATCCGTTTCGCCGGTGACGTGCTCATCTTTCTGATGCACACCAATATCTTCGAATTCCCCCGTGACCACGAAGTGATGAAAACGCCATATATCAAGGAAGATAAGAGCCGTTCCTACTGCGGTATGATTCAAATCTTCAACTTCTTGAACGATTCTTTCCGCTACAACCGTATCAATGACTCCGGTTATATGATTGGCCGTATTTTCATCAACAAGGACAAGCATTTTTATGTGGAAGGGAAAAGAGAACTTGCCAGCGTCTTGAACAATTTCAACAGCAAAGAATTAGACAAGGCATCCGTGGTTGAAATTCTACAATCGGCCATCAAATACACCATCAATTTTGACCTTTTAGTGCCAGAATATTCCCATTTAATGGAAATTTCGGTGAACGATATTATGCAAATTGAAGATCAAAATATGATTTTGAAAACAGGTAAACGTCTGGGTTTCAGGTTTGAACCAGACAAATAAAATTATTTTTACAAATTTTTCATCAATAGGGTTTTGCATTAAAAAATTTTATACTTTTGCACCCTCGTTAAAGATGAGAAATGCTGGATTCGTCTAGTGGCCCAGG
>DCHI01000027.1 GCA_002314795.1 Bacteroidales bacterium UBA1756
CGCAAAAAAGTGTCAAAGTCAGGAGAATCCACTTCTTTTATGGGAGCGAAGATTTTCGGCAATCGTATTCTGAATTTATTGCAATATGTTTAACAGCTACCACAGCGAGCCGATGTACAGCAACTCACTATACCATAATAGGTTGTGGCGATACTAATCCCATCTTTTTAGATAAAACAGACGAGAAATATCAATCGATGAATACTTTGATGGAAGTACGGGTGCTGTGATTCCACTTTTGACCTCAATCTTCGATTTGTTTCAAATGAACAGGGATATACTTTTAAAACAAGAGAGACGCAGCCCACTTGCCACGTCCCTCTCATTTTATTAATAGTCAATTAATTATAAATTATTAATTCCCCTCTACCATTACCTTTGCCATTCCCACGCTCTTGCCACCAAAAACGATGTGCAAGACGTAAATGCCAGGAGCGAGCGTGCTGACATTCACTGCGGTGATGTCGCCAACAACTGCCGTTGACAAAACGCGGCGGCCCGTCATATCAAACAGCTGCACCTCCGCATTTTCGATGCCGCACTCCTAACCACTAAAAAATCGACCGCTTACGCGGTAAGTGGTCCGCCTGCGCCAAAGGCGCTGGGCGGACGCTGACGCACGCATAGATTAAGGTAAACAAACACACCTGCGCCAAAGGCGCTGGGTGCGTTTGTTTGTTTATATTTTTTTAATCGCGGACACAGCGGACCGAAAAACCGTAGCGCTTATTGAAGTTGTTGCGGTACACGTAGGCGAGGTCGTAGTACAGGTAGCGGTTGTACGCGGAGCTACTGTCGAGCTCGGTAGCGCTCCAATAGTAGGCGTAGAAGCCGAAAAAGTTGTAGCTGTCGTCGTAGTCGCCGGCAGGCATAGCGCCGAAGCCAGTGGCATTGTTGCTACTGGGCGTGTTGCCCACGGCACAGGCTTCGGCGGAGCCGTACCAACCCGTGGTGGAGGCCAACGCCTTGGCAATATTGCTTGTGTTGCTGTTACAGCAGTATTGACTTTGACTGCTCACATAGTCTGTCAGCTGCGTCCACTCCGCATCGCTCGGCACGTGCCAGCCCGTGGGGCAAATTCCTTGCACGTTACTGGGGTTAGTGGCAGAAGAGGAAGAGTTGCGCATCACCGCCTTCCAGTTGTACAGGTATCCGTAAGTGGCCACATTGCCATTGTCGTTGTTAGGTGCATAACGGTAGGCAACGTCATAGCTAAAATCAGTGCCTAAGGCAATGGTAGTGTTGTCAGCGTATTTCGTAGTTCGAAGGTTCTCCTTCATCCAGCACTGGTTGCCGAGCTGCACCGTATTGTAGGTATTACCATCAATATCTGTGAGGGTCGGCGTGCCGGGGCAGGGGATGCCGTCATTGGGATTGGAGACCGTACTGTAATCGACCATCAATGTTATGGTCTCTGACAGAATTTGCGTCTGGGCTTTGATCTCACCTTCTATTTCCAGACCGTATTTCTCTGCAAATCCCTTGTATGTCATCGCGTCACCGTATGCAAATGCGCGGTTGATGGCACCGCGGGTATCGGATTTGGATTGTAGAGACGTTTCATTAAACGTCTCTACAATCCCCTGATATGCAATTCCGTTTCCCATTCCGTTGCCGTTGTTCACCATTTTCACAGACGATGTTTTCCCATTTTGGCGGGCGGTAAGGAAATAGACGCCGGCGTCGGAGACGTTAATGCGGAATTGGTGCGTGCCGCGTTGTAGAGACGTTTCAAGAAACGTCTCTACAACGCGCCCGTTCACATCCGTTATTTCCATCGACACCGGTCCGGATTCCGTAATCGTCAGATTCACATCGGTGGTGCCATTGAACGGGTTCGGGTTGTTCTGCGAAAGTCCGAAAACCCCATTGGCCGCATTTTCTTCTATGCCGGTTCCTACCGTCAGTATCGCCATCGTATCGGGATAGTAGAGGGTTTCCGTCCACCCCTGCGTAAGGTCGGTAATCTCAATGCGCGACAACTGAACATACGTGTTCGTTGTTGCATCTTTACCTGTAAAAACGAGCACAACCTGCTGTGCAAAACCGCTAACACACATCAGTGCCAGCAAGGAAAGTGTTAAAAGTTTCTTCATATTTTTATTTTTGATTATTTGAATCCTATATGGAACAACAATCGGGCACCGCTGAAGACCCCCGATTGCTATGTGCTTGTAAACTATAGGAAACTACTGTTTCACAAATTTCTGAACGTGCGTTTTGCCATTCTTTTCTACCATTTTCAAGACGAACAAACCTGGTGTCAGGTTCTGGATATTGATGGCGTCGCCGTCGTATGAACCTTTCGCCACTACACGACCAAAAGCATCGAAAATGAGGTAGGAATCCATTGTATGACCTTCGGGAATGATGACGGCCAACGACGTTGTTGCCGGATTCGGATAGACGGAAATGCTTTCGGCTATTTCTCGTTCGTTCACACCAACATTTAGAAAATGAACGTGAAAGGTTAGATATTCTCCATTTTCTTGAATATCAGTGATTTCAAAACTATTTTCCACCGTTCCGTCCGCGAGGTAAGGATGAGGATTGGTAGTGGGGCCAAAGGAGGTACGTCCCGCCGCGGCACTGAAATAGGCATTGTTAATGTCGCCCGCCACCGTGTCGCAGTTGCTTCCCGGACGGAAAATCCAGTATTGATGAAGGATGGAATCATTATCAAAGAGCATATTGGCGTACATATCAACGGGGACATTAGTGTTCCAGCGGCCTGCAATCAAACCTGTGCCAGGAATTCCTTCATCAAAAAGGTCGTTCTGGTTGCGGTACTCAAAAGCAAACCATTGCGTGGAATCAAGGGCAGACTTGATGATGAAACTGCTTTGTGTACCACTCGTAGCATTGCTGTAGATGGTATAGGTGCCGTCCTCCGTAATCTGTACGGGCTCATCGGCCACGTGCAAATATTGACTTTTATGCATCATATTGGTGTGGTTCCAAACGTGTGGTTGCGCCATAGCATCCCACGTTGAAGCGATTGGAACGGTGGTGTAATTATTGTAGTGATACAAATCCGGCAAACCCAACGAATGGCTCATTTCGTGACGGAAAGTATTGGTAGTAAAATAGTTGGAAGATCCTTCAAATTCAAAATTGAAAACGCGAGGACGTTTGCCATTGATAGTCACAAGATGGTCGATGGAATCCTGAGGAAATATCTCCATATGGGGCCACAACAAATCTCCCCAAGTATCAACATCTCCTTTTACGATGAAAGAGATATTGTCAATATAGCTGTCATCATTACCATCCAAGACGGTATAACTATCAATCAATTCCAAAGAATCCACATAATCCATTGCGGAAGCCAGTAACTGTGCCTCGCGCATCGAAATGCCCACTTGAGGATTCTCTCCATAGTAACCAATCGGATTTGTTTCAGAGTATGGTTGATAATAACCGCGAGGATGTTCGTCTTCGTATGAGCAAATGGAAGTACCGACAACCTGTTCGCCGTAAACTGTATTGAAATGAATTCTTCCGTAAGTGGAAACATCAAAATAATTGTAAATGCTGGGATAACCCTCTGCTTTGCAATTAAACATACTGTCCAAAGTAGCAAACGGATACGTGATTTCTTCCTCACCGGCGAAACGGACAAAAATGACAAGGTTCGTCATAGAGGAGCGATTGGTATCCACTACCATAAAACTTGCGTCTCCAGAATAAATGCGAGGAAATGGCATCACACCGGCGGGACTTGTAGCGCTGATATCAATAGTATCTTGACTGAAAAACATAGATGTAAAATAGTATCCCACAGGCATTTCTACAGGCGCATTGAAACTATAATGCAGCGTATCACCAGCGGGAATGGTCAGGTGCTGTACATCTATCCATTTTTCGAAGACGCTTGCCGGATCTGCATAGATGGCCTGTGCCGCATAAAAAGAAATCGTGGTGTCATTCGGATTATAAATGTCCACGTGGCCGCGAACATTGTCCGTCACTTGCAATTTGTTGGTATCCAATGTCACATCGGAACACAAGATTGGGTAAATCAGTTCATTATCTTCATAATCAGGTTGGAGACCGAAAATGGCTTCTTCACCGTGAGAGAAATTAATTACGGCCTGAGGAGCCAATGACCAAACGCTAAAATAGCCATCGTAACTACCTCCCCACCCCCAATTCACGTGGACATAGTCGTTTTCATCATAACCATCAAAAATAAAAGAGTGACCGGCATTGAAAGTTCCCGCCACTGGATCATATACGGACGTTCCACCATATAAAATGGGGCGACCGCTATCCAAGTCATTCTTTATTAGCGTCATCCACTCAGCATCAGAATACCCAAATCGGTTGATATGCAACGAGTGATTGTATTTAAAAGTAGCACTGAGTGCAAAATGCTCTGCGTTCATATTGGTAGCGCTACTACCTTGGCAATCCACATTATATTTCGTATTCAGCGCAACGCCGCAATGATAAAGAACCAAACCAACGGCATCTTTCTGAACCTGCGAGCTTGTATCCGCAAGTTGATTGGGCATATTGCCCCAATCGTAAGTGGCGGATTCAAAATCAGCGCACAAAGTACCGTAGTGCCAACAATCATAATTACGGGAATAACAGTTGGAACCTCTTCCGTGAAGAGGCCAGTTCCAGTATTTCATCACTTGAGCCATTGCCGTGGCTACACAACCCGCTGTTGCTCTGTAACCCCTTGCTGGCAACGTTGAATCTGCCGGACACATTGAATTGTACCTCGTGCCATCGGGAGACCACTGGTTCCAACGGGTCTGAATAAGCGGAGCTACACTGCGGTTGTTGCGATGCGGGGTAAAGGGAACGACCTCCGCCCCTTCGGCGATGGCTTTCAACTGCACATCGTATTTTTCCAACTGAATGGCAAGAGCTGGAGCCATATCGTTCACGTTAAAACTTCCCGTGGTCGAATATGCTAAAACGGACTGGGTTCTGTCATCATCGCCTACAATCACAAATCCGCCTCCATCTATGTTATAGATGAACAAGTGATTAAAAACGGTACTTACTCTGGCAAGCTGAGCATCATTCAATGCTCCTCTGGTATTACCCAATTTCTCATTCATAAAATGAAGAGTGCTTTGCCGAGCAGCAGTTTCATCAATGGGTCCAGCGATAACTAATTGTGTTGCAACAAATAACGACACAATCAATAAAAGATAATATTTTTTCATAATTATAAATTAACACAAAAAGAAAACAATAGAAATGCTATGTGAAATTTCCCATTTCAGTAGACTACTGTTTCACAAATTTCTGAACGTGCGTTTTGCCATTCTTTTCTACCATTTTCAAAACGAACAAACCTGGCGTCAGGTTCTGGATATTGATGGCGTCGCCGTCGTATGAACCTTTCGCCACCACACGACCGAAAGCATCGAAAATGAGGTAGGAATCCATCGTATGACCTTCGGGAATGATGACGGCCAACAACGTTGTTGCCGGATTCGGGTAGACGGAAATGCTTTCGGCAACGGCGGCGTCATTCACACCGACGGGCACGGGAAGCGGTTTGCCCACAACGGGACGTACCATCGGCGTGCCTTTCAGGAACGGTTCACGCCATTCGCTCGTCGTCATATACAGGAACTGAGAGCGGGAGTCCGTGTTTTGGTCAAAGCCCAAGTTAAGTTGAACCGTGTGGTTCTGGTAGAAACCGACGTAGAAAGTCCCACTAACGGCAACGGGCTCATCCAGACGATAAGTAACAAAATCCGTGAAGTTGTCTTCGTGCGCGGGAAGTTCGTTTTCCTGTTCGTAAAGTACTGCGCCCGGGCGATTGCCGGCATCTCCCCAAACCATCAATGTAAAGTACTCAACATTAGCGTCTTCCAAGACAGAGTTAAACCACATACGAACGGCACGAAGTGTGTCGGGCTGAGCCAACGTGAAACGCATAGCAAAGTAGGCCTCCGGATTGGTCAACGTGGAAAGGATGCTGTAGCCGGCTTCGGCTGAACCGTCGTCGTAAGCATAGAAGTTGTTGAATTTCTGCTCAAAGACACAGGTATCGTTGCAACGGCGGTCATCACCCGTACCCACCTCCTGGAAAAGATGCGTCACCACGAAGGTGGCACTGTCGGAAGCGTCCGTAGGCAGACTGCTAAAGCTGAAGGCGGGATGAATGTGCGCTTCCACATTGTGCAAACCATTGTCATAATACGGGAGGGCATTCTCATTGTTGGGCGTGTAGTTTCCCACAACGGGGCCACCGACCTTCTGTACCTTATAAGTATAATAGCTGTTTTTCGTATTGTTGGAAAGATTGACCATCTTGTTGTCAAAAGCATTTCCCAAATCGGAATCGCGATATTGCGACCACGGCATTGCCTGATACTTTTTCAAAATGGAGGTCGTCGGCATCACGAAGGCGAGGTCATTGGGGAAAATGTCACCTGCCGAACGATTCACGTCCAATTTCACATAATCGATATTCCATTGGTCCACATTCGAAGCCCAGCCCACAATTCCATTGTCCTCCAAGCTGGCAAGATTGCGGAAACGGAATTGGAAGTTGTTAATCAACCAACGGGTATCTGTAATCGGAATCATTACTTGCTTAAAGAACTGCAATGGATTTTCAGTCAACCAGTTATCTAACAGTTCACCGGGGGAACTCCAAATGTGTTCCCAATACATTTCCGGTCCGTAAATCTCAACACAAGGCAGTTGGATGACGTCACCGGGGAAAGCGGGGCTTTCAAAAATATAGACGTGTCCGGGAAGGTACGGATTGATAAGGGTATCGCCAATGACGTAACTTTCGTCTTCGCCCAAGATGTAGTCGCAATATTCGTAACCGACAAAGACGGTGTCACCGGTAGCATAACCGAACTCTAAAATGAGGGAGTCGCGGCCTTCGGGACGATTACCGAGCCGTTCCCATTCCACTCCGGACAAAGAACCGCCGGCGGGCTGATAGTAGAAACTGAAATAGAGCGAGTCGCTCAGACGCATTTCACGGTTCAAGGTGAAATTGTAGTCCATCCGGATGGGCTGTGACGTCAGGTAGTCGGCTTGAAAACCGGCGCCGTCAGCACGGCCATAGATTTCTCCGTTTTCATCCAGTGCATCCAACGTGGCCACGCCGAGTGTCGGAGGCTGAAGAGCAAAAGTGCGATTGACGTACGCGTAGCGGTCTGCCCACAAATTCGGGTTCGGATAGCCGGTATAATTGGAAAAATCATCGACAAAGGGGAGATGCAGCGGTGCCGTCCGTGTGGGGGCAGCAACCGAGCGAGCGGACTCGCGTGCCACCTGTTTGTTCACCCTCAATCCCGTCAATACTTCCTGACCTTCTGCTACAAACAGGGAAAAAGTCAAGCAAAAAAGCACACAAAGTGTTTTAAACCAATTTGTTAATGTCATAATTCAATCTTACATATTATAATAGAAACCCTCGCCATCTTCTGCATTGTCGTCATAGTCGATGTTGATGTCCTCCATACGACGAAGACTGTCGGGTACAATATCGGACAGACGGGCGCCCACTTCCAAAGTGATTTTGGAACCCTTATTGATGACTGTTCCCTTACGGATGGGGCGTCCCTTGTAATACTGTTCCAGGACGAGGTTCACGTTTTCGCTTTCCGTGTAGATGACTTTCTCGAGGACGAGACCGTTATTTTCCAAAATGGTCATAGCTTGACGGAGGGTGATGTCACCGGCGAGTTGCGGCATAGCAACGGTTGGAGGAACGGTTGACGAGCAGGTCAGATAGACTTTTCGTCCCGCCTTCACCATTTCTCCTGGGAGAGGATCCTGTTCCAAGACGGTTCCGTCCGGCTTGTCCTTGCAGAAAAGTGTGTTACGAACGACAAAAATGAATCCGTCGGGGTTGGTTTCCATCAAGGAGTCGGAACTGCGGCCGATGTATTCGGGCATTTCGAATTCAGAACCGTGGCGCGTGTAGGCATCGAGTGCGAAAGCAGCTCCAATAAGAAGTACAAGAGTGACCACAACGGCCAAAACAAGGTGGAAGCCCATTCTTTGAGGACGGAAAAAATCTCTAAAGTTGCTCATAACGAATAAGATAACCGAGAATAGTCATTTTTATTATATGAAGCGGCAAAAGTAGTAAAAAAAGATGGAAAAAAGTAGAGCCGGAACGCCTCTGTTAATAATTGTTAAGCCATTTTGGCATCCAATATTTTTTTGTAATTTTGCACCTCAAAACGTAAAAAACCTAAATCACTAAAAATAAAAGTTTTATGGCAACAACTGCAGATTTTAAGAACGGATTGAACATAGAATTCAATGGCGAATTATGGACGATTGTTGAATTTCAACACGTAAAACCGGGCAAA
Organism: Bacteroidales bacterium UBA1756; assembly: GCA_002314795.1. Classification (GTDB taxonomy): domain Bacteria; phylum Bacteroidota; class Bacteroidia; order Bacteroidales; family WCHB1-69; genus UBA1756. The sequence continues at coordinate 8,319 of DCHI01000027.1, forward strand.
GGCCCCGCTTTCGTACGTAGCAAACTGAAAAACCTCAGAACCGGTCGTGTTTTGGAAAACACTTTCACTGCCGGTGTCAAAATCGACCTCGCCAACGTTGAACGCCGTCCTTATCAATTCTTATACAAAGAAGGAGACGATATGTACTGCTTTATGCACGCTGAAACTTACGAACAAATCAGCATCGTCGAAAGCTTGATCAACAACCCCGGTTTGCTCAAGGAAGGTCAGTCTGTTGAAGTCCTTTACGACGTAAAAACGGAAACTCCTCTTACCTGCGAACTTCCTCCGTTCGTTGACCTCGAAGTCACCTATACCGAACCCGGCGTGAAAGGCGATACCGCTACCAACGCAGCTAAAAGAGCTACTGTTGAAACCGGCGCAGAAGTTTTCGTTCCCCTTTTCATCGAAACCGGCGAACTCATCAGAGTTGACACTCGTACCAATAAATACGCGGAAAGAGTTAAATAATGCGACTTCCCTCCCCTATTTCCATCGAAAATCTGCTGAGCATCATACAAATTGATGCCATCATCAAAGGCGATGCCAGCAATCTCATCAGCGGAATCAACGAGATTCACTCCGTTGAACAGGGTGACCTTTCGTTCGTGGACAATGAAAAGTATTATGACCGTATGCTAAAAAGCGATGCTACCGTCATTTTCATTGACAAAAACGTAGATTGTCCCGAAGGAAAGACTTTGCTTATTACGCCCGATCCGTTGCAAGCTTACCTTAAAACGGTTCGCCATTACATATCCTTCCACCCGCAAACCGAGATGATCCACCCTTCCGCACAAATTGGGGAAGGTACTATCATCCAGCCCGGAACTTTCATCGGTGAAAACGTGGTAATCGGTAAAAATTGTCTCATTCACTCCAACGTGAGCATTTATGCTGACACCATCATCGGCGACAACGTGACTATTCAGTCCGGCTGCGTGATTGGTGCCGATGCCTGCTACTTTCAGAAACGGCCTGACGGCTGGCTGAAGCTGGACTCCTGCGGACGTACCGTCATCGGTAACGATGTTGAAATCGGTTGTTTGGTTTGCATCGACCGCGGTGTTTCCGGAGATACGTACGTGGGCGACGGATGCAAATTCGACAATCTCGTTCAGGTTGGTCACGATACACGCATCGGGAAACGCTGTCTCTTCGGGGCACAGTCAGCCATTGCCGGTTGCAGCGTCTTAGAAGATGAATGCGTCATTTGGGCTAAGTCTGTCGTGAACAAGGATTTACACATTGCTAAACGGACAACTTTGTACGCTCTGTCCGGATTGGACAAAAGCGTAACGGAAGAAGGGCTGACACTGTTCGGTGCTCCGGCGATTGAGGCGAGAAAGAAATGGCGCGAGATGGCTTACCTGCGTCAACTTCCAGAATTAGCCGAAGAGGTCAAACAACTTCGAAGCGAATTGGAAGCTCTAAAAAAGAAATTGTAATCACAAAACCTATCGACAAAGACGTCCTCGGGCGTCTTTTTTTGTATTAAGCATTTAAATATCCAAAAATGAAAAAAACGCTGTTACTACTTTTCACAATGACACTGATTTTGGCTGTTGGCCAATCAAATGCAAGCAGCCATTATACCTTTCACGGGACAGTGAATGAATCCCAATATGAGGGAAAGACCGTTTATCTTTACGATGAAGCATCATACAGTCACAAAAAGATCAATATTGCGCTTGATTCTGCTATTGTTACCAACGGAACTTTCTCTTTCAGCGACACGATTGGCGAGCCACGCTTTTTGCTTGTAATGCTGAAAAGTGACAGTACGCAATTGTATATGTATTTCGCACCGGAAGCGGGCGACATCTACGGAAATCTGATTGACAACTCTTTGTACGGCACGCCTCTCAATAACCAATTAGGACTTTATCAACAAACACAGCAGAAACTTTCCGACGAATATTATCGTCTTGCAAAAGATACAACGGACGAAGCAATCGCTCAAAAAGACAGTATTGGCAAGGCCCTGTTCAACCTGCTTTTCAACATCTACGACCGCAACAAGACGAACATTCTTGGTGCGCACTTTCTTCCGGAGCTCATAGCAAATGCAATCTACGTTGATGTCGAAAATCCCGTTAAAACCATTCACTCTTATTTGGAAGGTGCCGCCCCCATTGTACTGAACAATCGTAGGGTAAAGCGAATGTTGAAGGTGGTAGATAACATTGAAAACAGTGTCGAAGGGAAACATTACTTGGACATCACACTCACGGAATTTGCAACGGGCAAAGAGGTTATGCTCAGTCAGTTCGTGGAAGGCAAGATTGCCCTCATTGATTTTTGGGCATCGTGGTGCAAACCGTGTATGGAGGAAATTCCCTACATTGCAAACATTCACCAAAAATATGGGAAAGAAGTTGTCGTTATTGGTTTGAACGTGTGGGACAAACCCGACCCCTGCGCGCAAACCATCGAGAAAATGAATATGAACTGGACGATTTTGTCAGATTCGACCAGAAAAGGCACGGATGCTTACGGGATTGCCAGCATTCCTCAAATTCTACTCATTGGCGCGGACGGAACCATCTTGAAACGCGATTTACGGTCGGAGGGCATTGAAGTTGCTGTAAAAGAAGCTCTTAACAAATAGGAATACGTTTCAGTTTTATGAAACAAAAAGATTTTGTATTCAATATCGCCATTCTCATCTTCCTAAACCTATTAGTGAAGCCGTTTTGGATTTTGGGAATTGATGTTGCCGTACAAAATCGCGTGGGCGCAGAGGCCTACGGACTCTATTTCGCCATATTCAATTTCACTTACCTCTTTAATGTGGTGTTGGATATGGGAATCACTAATTTCAACAGTCGCAACATCGCCCGTCATTCGCACCTGCTGTCGAAACACTTACCGGGCATCATCATCCTGAAATTCCTGTTGGGAGTCATTTACCTGCTCGTGACTTTTGCGGTAGCCGCCATCATCGGGTACGATACGCTCCATTTCAAACTGCTTTTCTGGATGGCCATCAACCAGTTCCTGAACGCATTGATTTTGTACCTGAGGTCCAACGTCTCCGCGCTAATGATGTTCAAGACGGACAGTGTACTTTCCGTTTTGGACAGATTGGTGATGATTGTCCTGTGCGGTATTTTGTTATGGACGGACGTACTGAAAACCCCGTTCAAAATAGAATATTTCGTTTATTCACAGACAGTTGCGTATGTTATTGCGGCACTCACGGCATTGGCGGTGGTTTTGAGCAGAACCAAGATGCAGCGACTGCACTGGGACAGGGCCTTTTTCATTATGATATTGCGAAAAAGCTTTCCCTTTGCCCTTCTGTACCTTCTGATGTCGTTTTATAATCGCATTGATTCCGTAATGATAGAGCGGTTGCTTCCTACGGAATCGGCCACGTTCGAAGCGGGAATTTACGCTTCCGCCTTCCGTCTTTTGGACGCATTGGTGATGATTGCGTACCTCTTCTCGGTTATTCTTCTTCCCCTATTTTCAAAAATGCTGAAAGAGAAAGAGGAGCTGGGCGGTATCGTCCGAAGCGCGTTCTCGCTCCTGTTTTTCTTTTCCGTTACAGCGGTCACACTGCTACTGATTTTTAAGACTCCCGTTCTCAATCTCCTTTACGACAGTCACATAGAAGAGAGTGCCGCCGTCTTTACGTTCCTGATTCCGGCCATCATCCCCATTTCGATGACCTATATTTTCGGGACGCTGCTGACGGCCAACGGAAATATGCGTCTGTTGAATTTGACGGCGTGCATCGGTATCGTCGTCAATTTAGCTGTCAACTTCGTGCTCATTCCGCGGATGCAGGCACGGGGCGCGGCCATTGCGAGTTTAGGAACCCAAACGGTGATGGCGGGGATCCAAACGGTCATCGCATTTCGCGTCTTGCAGATTCCGTTGAGGGAACTCCCCGTCCTTCGTGCACTGATTTTCACCCTGTTGCTTATACCTTCGGTCTATCTTTTTTCACAATATTTTGAAGGAAACATCCTCATCTCGCTGATTATTTCCGGCATTTTCGCCTGCCTACTCGGATTCGTCACGCGCTTAGTGCCCTTGCGTTTCTGGAAGGGATGGAAATAAAAGTACGAAGGTACAATATGATGGGTTCAGCTTCCTTCTTTTACTAATAAGAATTTTTGGACCGTATGGTTTTGAACTATTTATTAGAAAATATGTTGTACTTTTGCCGTGTTTATTTGAAAATCAATGCCGAAGCTCACACAAGACAAAATTGAATACATCGTATTGTTAATTAAGATGTTCGCACGTAATTTCCACATATCTGAAGTGGAAGCATATCAATACATAAGCAAGTACCAAGGCATTGAACTAGTTGATGAATTCTACGATATAATGCATACACAATCTTTCCCCGATATGGTGCAAAGTTTGGCAAAGTATTGTGCAAGAAATGGAGGAAATTTGGTATGAAACTTTACCACGGTAGCAACGTTGAAATCATCAATATTGACTTGAGCAAATCTCGGCCAAACAAAGATTTCGGACAAGGGTTTTATTTGTCTGCTGATCCAGAGCAAGCACGACGTATGGCGTTGTTCAAAACCAGAATAGAAGGAGGAATTCCTCACGTTTCGGAGTATGAGTTTGATGAAAAAGTTATGACTAATGGAGAACTAAACATTAAGACCTTTGACACGTACAATGAAGAGTGGGCGAATTTTATTTTTTTCAATCGAAAGAACAACGGTACAGCCCAACAGCATAATTATGACATCGTATACGGCCCAATTGCAAATGATTATGTCGGGGTACAAATAGCAAAATATGAAGAAGGAGACATCACACTATCTGAATTTCTTGAAAATTTAAAATATATGAAAGGAATTACTTTTCAATATTTCCTGTTTTCCGCACATTTTTT